>JABMQA010001337.1 GCA_013203545.1 Bacteroidota bacterium | reverse complement strand
ATGGTGTGGCGACCTGAAAGGTCTGATGCATATCAGCGCTGATTCCCTGCTCATTTTACCTGCCACCGAATGAATTTTGGTGGTTTCAAGCGCCTCATGTAAATTCAATGGTGGCAGTATCGAAGGAAGCCGCTTGGCAAGCATCGTTTTTCCTGAACCTGGCGGGCCAATAAGGATTGCGTTGTGTCCGCCGGCAGCAGCAATTTCAAGGGCACGCTTAATGTTTACCTGCCCTTTAACATCCGAAAAGTCAAATTCGTAATCGTTGAGGCTGGCATAAAATTCTTCACGGGTGTTAACTTCCGTGGGTTTCAGCTCAATTTCACCATTAAAAAAGTCGATTACTTCTTTAATTGAATCAACACCATATACGTCCAGGTCACTAACAATGGCGGCTTCACGGGCATTCTGGCTGGGAAGGATAAATCCCTTAAAACCCTCCTTGCGCGCTTCGATGGCAATGGGCAATGCTCCCTTGATTGGCTGTAATCCCCCATCCAGGGATAACTCTCCCATGATAATGTAATCACCGATGTTTTTGGCATTCATCTGCTCGGATGCGCCGAGAATGCCTGTTGCAATGGTAAGGTCATAGGCCGACCCTTCTTTACGGATATCAGCAGGTGCCATGTTGATAACAATTTTTTTCCCGGGCAGGCGGAAACCGTTGTATCGCAAAGCTGATTCGATGCGTTGCTGACTCTCTTTTACGGCGCTGTCGGGCAATCCGACCATGAAAAAGTTGACACCCTGATCAATGTTTACTTCTACAGTAATTGTAATCGCATTTACGCCATGAATAGCACTTCCAAAAGTTTTTACCAACATAGTCTGTAAGGGTATAAATTATTTGGAGGGCAAGTTAGTTATATTCTTTGAAACCATCAAAAAATAAATAAAAATCCATTGTGGGGTTTTTTTGATAAAAAAAGTGAAAATGCTTTTTTTCTTTATTTACTTTTGTCGTTTGTGAAGGGCTAATAATAAAAAACCGGTAAAATGAGCCCCTTTGTTATTTACAGGTAGGATTAAATAATTATTGTGATATGAATAGAAAAACGATTTTACTTACACTGACATGTTTGATGATTACATCAACGATTTTTGCACAAATGAAACCATTCAGGTTTGGTTTAAAGGTTGCCCCAAACGTTGGATGGCTATCACCCGATTCGGATGATTATGAAAGCGATGGATCGGTGGCAGGGTTTTCATGGGGCTTTATCAGCGATTTTACCATTACAGAGAACTATTTCGTGGGAACAGGATTTAATATTAGCTATCTAAACGGTAAACTTAAATATCCGTCAGAGATGTTTCTGGATGATGATACAATACCTACACCCGGTACCTTAAAACGGAAATATAATTTCAGGTATATTGATGTGCCACTGACTTTAAAGATGAAGACCAATCAGTTTAACAGTCTCCAGTTTTACGGACAGATTGGATTCTCACTGGGATTTAATATCAAAACCAAAGCCAGTGATGTTTTTACATATAAAATAGAAGATGAAATGGGAGATGAATACACAAGCATTTCGGATGAATCGAGCATAACCGATGAAACAACTTTCCTGCACGGTTCACTTGTTCTGGGAGGCGGGCTGGAATATTATATCGATAATTCCACATCTATAATCGTCGGATTAACATATTACAATGGCTTGTCCAATGTTTTAAAGGGAGAAAACAAGGCATTTGATCCGCCAATTGACCAAAAGGCTATTCCACATTTTATCGAACTTACACTGGGTGTAATATTCTAAACCAACTGCTATGAAAATTGCGTTGGCACAGCTGAATTATCACATAGGTAATTTCAATAGCAATACCGAAAAAATCAAATCCTGCATTAAAAAGGCAAAGATTCAGGGTGCAGATCTGGTGGTATTTGCTGAACTGGCTGTTTGCGGTTATCCTCCCAGGGACTTTCTTGAATTTGATGATTTTATTATCAGTAGCAATGAGGCAGTACTGGAAATCGCAAAATCATGTAAGGGCATTGCAGCTATTGTTGGTGCGCCAACAAAAAACCCTGAATTTCAGGGGAAAGACCTGTACAATTCCGCCTATTTGCTGGTGGATGGCAAAATCAGGGACGTAAGGCATAAAACACTGTTGCCCAACTATGATATTTTTGATGAGTACCGGTATTTTGAGCCTAACAAGAAGTTTAATATAGTTGAGTATAAAGGTGAGAAAATCGCGCTTACAATTTGCGAAGACCTCTGGAATATAGGAAACGATCCCCTTTATACTGTAAATCCAATGGATGAACTCATTGGCCAGGATCCGGATTTTATCATTAATATTGCTGCCTCTCCATTTCACTACGATCAACATGTGAGCAGAAAGGGAATGTTGGTTCAGAATGCCAGAAAATATCATTTGCCCCTGATTTATGTAAATCATGTTGGTGCACAAACCGAACTTCTTTTTGATGGCGGATCGATGGTAATTGGGGATAATGGAAAAGTGCTGGGGCAATTGTCCTTTTTTGAGGAGGATTTTGCAATTGTCGATACCAAAAACCTGTCCTCTTTTAAAAGGGCCAACCCCCTTGATAAATATCCATCCGCAACCATCAAAACAGGGCTTATTTATGATGCACTGGTAATGGGTATTAGAAATTATTTCCAGAAATTAGGGTTCACAAACGCCATACTTGGTTTATCGGGAGGTATCGATTCGGCTGTAACGCTTGTACTGGCTGCCGATGCCCTTGGATATGAAAATGTTGTTTCTGTCCTTTTGCCATCCCGGTTTTCATCAGACCATTCCATAGATGATTCATTGCAATTGGTTAAAAACCTCGGGTCACCTCATCAAATTATCAGTATCGAAGAGGCCTTCGCTACGCTACAAATTTCATTAAAGCCACATTTCAAAGGCCTTCCTTTTGGCCTCGCAGAGGAAAACCTCCAGGCCAGGATCAGGGGTGTAATACTGATGGCCATGTCGAATAAATTCGGATATATTTTGTTGAATACTTCCAATAAGAGTGAGGCCGCTGTTGGATACGGAACACTTTACGGCGATATGAACGGAGGCATTTCAATTTTAGGAGATGTTTACAAAACGCAGGTATTTGAATTGGCCGGGTATATAAACAGGGAAAAGGGGATCATTCCTGAAAACATTATCAATAAACCTCCCTCAGCAGAACTTCGTCCCGACCAGAAAGATTCGGACTCATTGCCTGATTACGAAATTCTCGATCAAATATTATATCAATATATTGAGCTTCGGAAAGGGCCAAAGGAACTGGTAAAAATGGGATTTGATGAAAAAATTGTTAAAAGAATCCTTAAATTGGTCAACACCAATGAATATAAAAGATATCAAACCCCACCCATACTCAGGGTATCGCCAAAAGCTTTTGGTATGGGAAGAAGGATGCCGATTGTTGCTAAATACCTGGCATAAAAAAACAGGATCCATGGATCCTGTTTTTCATGTTATAAATTCTTGTCTATTTTGTAATTTTAATCTCCACCCTTCTGTTTTGAGCCCTGTTTTCCCAGGTAGTATTTGGGACTACCGGATTCTGTTCCCCATAACCAGTTGCTTTCAGCCTGTTAGGATTGATGCCTTTATCAATAAAATATTTCTTAACTTTTTCTGCCCGTTCCTTCGAAAGTTGTGCATTTACTTCATCGGGACCGGTGTCATCGGTATATCCATTAATGGTAAATTTTGAATTTGGATATTCCACCATGGCCCTATAGATGTTGTTAAGGCTTACTTTAGATTCATCTGTCAAATTAGCACTACCGGTCTTAAACTGAATATTTTTCCAATGTGCTTCAAGTACCTTTTCCAAAACAACCGGTGCAGTTACAACAGCGGCAACCTTCTCAGGACAGCCTCCGTTTTCTTTAGGCCCCGGTTCGGTCGGGCAAAGATCCCATGCATCTGGCACACCATCGCCATCCTGATCAGGACAGCCTTCGGTCTCTTTTGGCCCTTTTTGAGTGGGACATTTGTCGTCTTTATCCAGGACACCGTCACCATCCGTATCCGGACAACCATTTAATTCGGCAGGGCCGGCTTCGCAGGGACACAAATCCTTGCCATCAACAACACCATCCCTGTCAAAATCAGGACAACCATCGGCCTCAGCCATGCCATATTCCTTCGGACATTTATCCTTGCTGTCTTCAACGCCATCACCATCCGTATCAGGGCAGCCTTCAAATTTTTCAATTCCGGGCACTTCCGGGCATAAATCGTAGATATTTGGTATCCGGTCATTATCTTTGTCGGCCATGTGCCCTAAGCGCACCACCAATCCAAATGAAAAATTGTAGTAATCATTGAAATCAAACATATAATCGTATGAGCCCTGAAAGTTTACACCAAATTGCTCAGTAGGCCAAATGTTGATACCAATACCTGTTGATTGAGACATGTATGTTAACTCATTGATTGTAGAGCCGTTTAATCCAAGAAATACATAGGGGTCGAATATACATTTAACCGGCAGAAGATAACCATTTGCGAATTTGTATTCAATCTGACCTCCCAATTTCCAGAAAAAACTACTGGTAACAGGTAATTGAAGTGGAATGTCATTTAAGGAGGATGGTTCCAACACAACGGTTGATAATATTCCGCTGAATGTAAAGGAACTGTTGATCAAGCGTCCGATACGGAGCATCGAAGGCATCTCTTTTCCCATCCACTTGGCATCGGATAACTGATCACCAAATGGTTGGTCGATGGCATGAAAATCAACAAAGTTTGTACTTACACCCATTATCCATGGATGATAAACATTTTGAGACTGTACTGAAAAGAACAGCACAACCATCGCAACTAAAAAAAGTAATCGTTTTTTCATAAGATAGTTTTTTAATTCAACAATAAGTTTGTATCCAATATTTACCCGTAAACT
>JABMQA010001336.1 GCA_013203545.1 Bacteroidota bacterium | reverse complement strand
TTGAAAAAGGAAAATAAAAAAGCCGGGGAGGTGGTACTGGTGGGTGAACTTCTTCCGCTAGAGCAATATATTACAGTTAAGTCTGGCGATATACTAATTCTGCATCATGACGAACGTTTGGGAGAGCCGGCCAAATATGACCCTTCAGGAAAATTATTGGAACCGGCCCATATTTCCTGTACGATGTCACAGATATTCGAAGACGTAAAACCTGGTGAACCCATTTTGTTTGATGATGGTAAAATTGAGGGTAGGATCGAAACGGTTGATGCCAACGAGATCGGGGTAAAAATTCTTAATGCCAAGGATTTGGGCAGCAAGTTGAAAGCTGAAAAGGGAATCAACCTCCCCGAAACAAATTTGAGTTTCAGCGGACTAACCGAAAAGGATTTGGAAGATTTGCAGTTTGTTGCATTGCATGCTGATGCGGTAAATATTTCATTTGTCAATGATGCCATAGATGTTAAGCAGGCATTGTCAGAGCTTAAAACGATCAATCCAAATATTGGTGTGATCCTCAAGATTGAAACCCGGAAGGGGTATAAAAATCTGCCATTAATTTTGTTGGAGGCAATGCAGACCTATCCTGTAGGGGTTATGATTGCGCGTGGAGACCTTGCAGTAGAAATAGGATGGAATGACATGGCAACTGTGCAGGAGGAGATTTTACGCATTTGTGAAGCAGCACATGTGCCGGATATCTGGGCTACTCAGGTACTTGAAAATATGGCAAAAAAGGGTATTCCCTCAAGGGCGGAAATTACGGATGCCGGCATGTCGCAGCGCGCTGAATGTGTGATGATGAATAAAGGCCCCCAGATGGTTAAGGCCATTAAAATGCTGGATAGGATTCTAAAAAATATGCAGGTCATCAATATGAAACGTGAAAGTGTCCTGCCAAGACTGGAAAATGCCGAGGATCTTTTACTATAGAATATAGATAAAGGTATAGGTAAGCATAAAGATACCAATTAAGATTTGCTATTTACTAAAGCCATGATATCCTGTAAAGCGATCCGCGAAATGCCATTAATTGTTATTAATTAATTTTGTAGATAAAAAGAATAGCTGTTATGCAGACTTTCGCAAACCAGGTCATCAAATTCTACCAAAACCTCAGCCTGGAGATAGATTTTCCCGGCATCGGGGTATTGAACCCTTTTCACAACAAGGGGGTATTGGATGTGACCCGACAGTTTTATACAAAGTTTTACAGTGACCGGAACCCGCGTATTTTCCTTTTCGGAATCAATCCGGGAAGGTTTGGGGCAGGGGTCACCGGAATACCATTCACTGACCCCATCAACCTTGAAGAAAGGTGCGGGATTGTAAATTCATACCAAAAGAAACATGAGTTGTCTTCACAGTTTATTTACGAAATGATAGAAAACTATGGTGGGCCTGAGAATTTTTTTTCCAGGTTTTACATCACGGCCGTTTCACCACTGGGATTTGTAAGGGATGGTAAAAATTTAAATTATTATGATGACAGATCACTTCAGGAACATTTAAGCGGGTTCATACATTATACTATTACTGAACAAATGAAATTTGGTGCGATTCGAAGTTGTTGTATTTGTATTGGCGGTAATAAAAATTTTAAATTTCTTGATACCTTAAACCTACAACAGCATTACTTCGATAAAGTACTGCCCATCGAGCATCCGAGATTTATCATGCAATACCGCCGTAAGGCTCTGGATCAATATGTTAAAAAATACATAACTATTCTTAAAAAATGTGAAGCCGGTCAACTCTTTTGAATTTCTTGTGTTACCTTTGTTATAAAGAATTTATTATTAACATGGATCACTACGAAAAAATCCTTCGCAAACGCCTGAAACGGGATACATTAATAGGCCTGGGAATCATTGCCATAATCATGGTTGCATTCTTTACGGTTGTTATTCTTCTTTAACGCTTCCATTCGTGTTTTCATCACCACGTGTTTCCGATTTCAAATATTCACAGTTTTTAACAAAAAAAGCTGAATAAATTTTGTTTTGTAAATTATAGTCGTACCTTTGCGCCCGCAAAAATCGGAAT
>JABMQA010001335.1 GCA_013203545.1 Bacteroidota bacterium | reverse complement strand
TGTCTTAGTGGTTACCTCTTTTTTTCAACCACTTAGACACTTAGTCCACATAGAAACACTAAGAAAAAAAAGCTTCAGAAAAAAACTGCGACAATATGAATTACGGATAATATTTGATAAACAATTGATTATTAATCTGTGGGTCAGGAGTTCTGAATTTTTAATGTTCATAGATGGTATCACCAAACTGGGTCTCGTACCCGAAAAGGAGGGCGATCAAAAGTTTCTCGTTTAAGCCCGGATCAACGACAACATGATCAATTTCCTTACATCAGGAATTCGTTTTGAAATTACTGTACTGCATTCGCAAAAGTATTATCCGGGAATGTTGAGAAGAAAGAACACAACCCGGTCGGATCATTTTTTATCAACCGATGAATATTGCAGGAATTGACCAATGATTTTTGTGAACTTCTCCTGCTCCTCAATGAATGGAAAATGGCCACTGTTGCTAAAAATTTTCATTTCGGAACCTATGATTCCATAGTTCAATTCATAGCACATTTTTAATGGCGCCTGGCGGTCGTACTTGCCTGCAATAATGAGTGTTGGTACTATAATCATCTCCAACTCATCAAAATAATCATATTTCCTGACCTTTTTTAGCCATTTTGCCCTAACAGGTGCGGGTTTTTTACGGTCGCTTTTCAGCACGGGGGTTCTCTCTATATATTTTCTCTGATGGTATGAAACTGAAGTTATAAGATTGTCAAGCTTTTTATGGATCTTCAAATTATCCATACCCAAAATAACCCTGGCTCCCCACCTTCTCGATTGCCAGTATGCTTTTTCGTTCCACTTCCACGATTTTTGCACACCCCATTTTTTAACCGCTTTCCATCCCGAAGGACTGCCAATCACGGTCAGACTCTTAACCTTTTCAGGATAATTGATGGTGAAGGCAATGGCACAGAAACCTCCCATGCTGTGGCTAACGAGACTGATGCTGTCGTGAATTTTAAAAAAGGCCAGGGTTTCATTGGTACAATCAATCATTTCTTTCATCCCGCAGGTAGCCGGCCTTGATGATTGAAATGATGATGGTGGATCGAAGGTTATTACCGAATATCCAAGATCCAGAAGAATTACTGCCAACGGGCTTTCTGCCATAGAAGTTGGGGAAGAGGCATGTGGATAAGGCATTAGAAATACCGGCTCACCATTTCCAATGTGGTACATAGCGAGGCCACGCTGAATTTGGCTGGGTTCGATGGAAAATCCGTAAATCCCTTTTATTATTGCCAAAAACAATATGATTAGTCTGAAATATCTCATGAGTCCAACGCTTTAAGTCGTTCAAGCAATTTCTCCAGAATTTTTATTGTATCACATGTTTCCTTCCCGGTGATGGCATCATCCATCCTATCCAAAAGACTTTTCGCAGCCGGCATGGCCTGTCCCAGATTTTGCTTTCCATAATCGGTAAGTTCAATATGTTTTGCCCTGCGGTCGGTAGGATGTGCAATACGCCGGATCAGCTTTTTTCGTTCAAGTGCATCGCATATCACCATCATGTTGGTGGTATCGGTTTCGAGGTAGTCGGCCAACTGCTTTTGGGAAAGGTTCCCGGTATGCGTTAAAATTATTAAGGTCCCATACTGGCCGAATGTCAGGTTGTAGGGCCTGAGTTTCGTCTCAAGCAGACGCTTCACCTTTGCATGCACCACTGAGGTCAATTCGTAAAGTCTTTCAAAAGTATTGTCGGTGTGTATCATATTGAAATAATATTTGCCCTCACAAAGATAATAATACTATTTATTATTATACTATTTAGTATTATTTAAATGAAAAAAAAATCCGGAGTTTTTTACTTAGAAGTTGAAAGTAATCAGATTGTAATCCAACCCATACTGGGTTGCAGTTCCGGGAGCAATATCTGTTTCTAATCGGGTAGGAAGCGGCTCGCGCCGCTGTCCCCCCACACCACCCGGCATCCCGCAATTGCGGGACCAAGGCGATTTCTATTAATCTTTTAAACCTTCATCCGGGCTTCTAATGATAAAAGCCC
>JABMQA010001334.1 GCA_013203545.1 Bacteroidota bacterium | reverse complement strand
TTTTTTTGGCTTCCATTGGTTTGTTTTTATTGACAGGAATTTGTTCAAAAATGTATTTGACAAAGATTGTATACAATTGCAGTCTTTCCAAATGAATCACCTCTAATAAAACTTTATAAGCGATAATTTCGACCTCAAAAAAAACTTAACAGGCGAAGTATTCGACCTAAACAATACCTTTACATGTATTTTCATACACGTCATTATCAATAGGTTAATGATGTTGGAATATTTTAAGGGGAAATGTTATTGCTTGTGATTCAATCCCGAAAAACCCGATAGTTGACAGGATGATCGGGTTCATTTAGCAATTGGTATTACTCAGTGAAGTTGTGAAATGTAAATTATTGGTGTCCGGTAAACTTTAGTGGTTTCTTCCCCCTTATTAGAGCTAATAATCCTGTCTTTTCGAGTCTCCAGCCCCGGAAAAGTGGCCCAAAAGTGTGATGACAAAATGGAATAGATTTCCCCCATGCAACCAGTTTATTACGAACACTTGTCATTAGCAGGTCATCCAAGTTTTATCCTCCACTCCATTACTGGGCTTCGTATTGTCTTCCCTACGATTAGGCGACACATCTTTCTTTCAAACTGCATGATGCATACAAGGCAAACAAAAAACCCTGATCCAAAGACTGGATCAGGGCCAAAACAATTCTAAATTATTTACTATTCAATAATAATCCGCTTTGCAATTCTTCCTTCCTTGGTTTCAATCCGGAATAAATAAATTCCAGCATTGAGCTTAGAAGTATTAACACGGTATGTTGTATTGTTTACAGATTCAGTAAGAACAATCTGTCCTGCAAAATTGTAAACAGAAATTGATTGTATTGTGAGTTCAGATTTGATGTTTACCTGATCAGTGGCAGGATTTGGATAAACCTGCATGTGTTCATTTTTAATGTTTCCAATAAAGGTTGGTAGTTCAATATCCACTATTTCGGACTGAATAATACTTTTATCTGTTTCATCCTGAACAAAAACCACAACAGCTATATCATCGGGGGTTTCCATATTGGTAAGATTCATGTCGTAGGATTCTAATAGGGCAAGCGGAACGCCAGTGTTGATTTCATCTAAAGTTGTTCCGGAAGCATCGGGCAACATTTTCATCATTACATAGTGGAATTCGGTCTCACCATTGGTGCCGACATTTCCCGTCGTAAGTTTTTCAACTACTACAATATAAGCTGTTAAACCCTCTTCATAGTTAATAATCGAAGTCAGGTTTGCAGAAATAGAAATATTATTGTCTTCATCCCTAATGGCTTCAGTAATACTAATTTCTAAGGCGGTTTCTTCAGTTTGATATTGATCGAAAATTTCCTGTGTAAAACTGGTAGGTGGAGAGAGTCGCTCAGAGTTGATATATAAATCAGGAACTGAAGAAACTCCATAATAATCCCTGCGAACGCCACCTTCTTCAGTATAATATGGGTCACCACTTCCGGGCCAGTTCATCTGGTATTTTATTAGCGTATATTCATTGGGGTTCAAATCCAAAATTGAATCAATTATTTGATTAGCTAACGGACAGGGAGGGCAAGTAGAACTTGTAAACACTTCGTACAAGGGCTTTAGAGGAAGCAATGCATTTGCAACATCAAGGTTCATATTTAGCGTATCATTGGTAGTGTTTTGGTCTCCAGAAAGATTCACTGTTACCTCTACAACATAACTTCCTTCAACAGCAGTCCAGGCTGGGAAAGTTACCATTTCTACTCCAAGAGGAGCAAGGTCGGTAACAGTAAGCAATTCAGAATACACAGCAGAACCATCAATAATCTCGAAGCTTACATCAAAACTAACAACTTCAGATCCCAAATTCTCTATTGTAGCAGCAGGATCAATAACAGTTCCGGTTATAGCTAAGCTTGGTATGTCAATTGAAACAACACCAACGTCATTTCCAAGAGCTGCGGTTAAAACAACATCATCAATGTACCAATTATCTATCATAGCTGAATTTCCATCAAAAGTAAAGGCAAATTGAAAAGCATCAGATCCAACATCTTCAGTCGATATTAATACGGTATGAAAAATTGGTCCCAAATTTCCTGTAGGTGAAACAGACCATGCTTCATTCCAGGTAGCTCCACCATCACTGGTGGTCTCCACCTTTATTGAATAATCGCTTCCTGAATTATCCATCAGGTAATAATTAAACTCCAAAAATAAATCAGTATAGCCCAGGGTGACAACTTCAGGAGATACAAATTTTGAATTACCAGTAAAAATAGCTTGCCTGTCAAAATGAAGTTCAGGATATTCGCCACCTGCATTGGACGTAAAAGATTGACTCCAGTTCGACTGCCCATCTCCAAAAACAGACCAACCCTCAGGTGGGAAAGTACCAGTTGCAAAATATTCGGATAGTAGTTCATAAGAAATACCCAATACAACATCAACGGTCACATCTGCATCTGTTACAGTAACACTTCCTTCTTCAGTTGATAAACCAGTTGCCATTGCCCACCATGCATAGTCTCCAGGAAGTATATTTTCAAAAATAACCTCTCCGGATGCATCTGTTGTTTTTGTGCCCCCACTTTGCATATTAACCAGCGCACCTTCTACCGGGTTTTCATCCTCATCTTTTACAATATAGGTAACAGTATAGGCTTCTACTGTTTCGGCTGATAAGACGAAGTCATCGAAATACCAATAATTAATATTCGAGCTTTCTCCATCAAAAACACATGCAAATTGGAAATTATCAGATCCAACATCTTCATTATCTATTACTAAAGTCACGGTTTCAGCGGGGATATCTCCAGTTGGGGAAATAGACCACACCTCATTCCAGGTAGTTCCACCATCACTTGTCGTTTCAATTTTGTATGAATAGCCTGTTCCTGCAAAATCCCAAACAAAATGATGAAATTCAAGTACAAGTGTAGCAGCCCCAGAAGTAGGAATCACTGGAGTAACCATCTTCGAATTGCCAGAAAAATACGGAGGGCCCCACGCAAAAGCAGCTTCAGGGGCTGTCCCTCCAGCATTGCTAGTGGGATACCATTTCCAATTAGCCTGTGCACCGCCAATAATAGTCCACCCTGCGGCCGGAACTGTACCGCCGGAAAAGTCTTCCGTAAAAATAGAAGTAACCGATTTCTGCTGAGTAACTTGTTGATCTGCCAATACATTTTTCTGCTGAACAGGCATTATTGTCCCATTTTGTTCAATCTGTGCAAAAGTTAAAATAGCAGGAAATACCAAAAGGCTTACCAGTAGTAGTTTTAGTGAAAGTTGTTTCATAATCCTGAAGTTTAATTTAAAAAATTATTATTTATTAGTTGTATTATTTTCGTCAGTATTTAATTTGGCAATGATCTTTTTTAAAGCCACGTTCTGAACTTTTTTCTTTTTTATGAAGATTTTAAATTCCTCAATTTCATCGGTTTTTGTAGAGTTTTTTTTTGCTTCCATAGCTTTATATTTATTGTCGGACACCTGTTCAAAATTTTATCTGACAAAGGTTGTATACAATTTCAGTCATTCCAAATCGATCACCTCTAATAAAACTTTATAAGCGAGGATTTCGACCTCAAAAAAAACCTTACAGACGAAAATATCAACCTAAACAATGCCTTTACAGGTAGTTTTACACACATCAGTACCAATAGATTAATGATCTTAGAATAATTTATAGAAAATATTACCTATTATGATTCAAACCTGATAACCCAATTTGCTTATGGGAAGATCGGGTTCATTTAGCAAAAGAGTTTTCTTGCTGACACTACCTAGTATGGATTCACTATGCGGAGGAGAAAACTAAATTTCGGAAAGAAATGTAACCAGATTTGTTTTTGTATTTGCAATTTTCAATTTTTTGCGTAGCCGCCAGCGGGCAATTTCGAGGGTAACAGTACGCTGGCCGGTTAATTCAGAAATTTCTTTGGTAGTCATATTTAAACGAAGGAAAGCACATAACTTTTGCTCATTGGGAGTTAAATCAGGGAAGAGGTTTATCAGTTTTTTGTAAAATTCACCATGCACCTGTTTGAACCTGATTTCGAATTCATCCCAAATTTCATCGTTGGTTGTTTGTTGTAATTCGCGGGCGATTTTTTTAATGGCAGATTTTGTTTCTTCTTTTACAGCCTTATCTTGTATATCCATTAATTTATCCCCCATTCCCGATAGAATTTCATTCTTCCGTATCAGTGACATCACGTTGGAAGCAAGCTCTTTATTTTTAACCTCTAATTCCAGATTAAGGCGGCGGCGTTCAATCTCTTCATTCTTGGCTTTTATGCGATTTCTGGTAATGACAATTATCACCAGGATTAATAGCATAAAAACGATGGCTATACCGGAAATTATCAATATGAACTCCCGGCGCTGTTGAACTATTTTGTTTTCCTGCTCACGTTTATCAAATTCATAGAGCAATTCCAATTGCGAAATCCTTGTCATGGTATTATTAATGTCCAAACTGTCTTTTAGTTGAAGTTCAGTTTGGCTGTATTTAAACGCGTTCTCAAAATCATTTTGAAATTGATAAATTTGGCGTTGTTGTTTTACTGCATGATAAACCTTTAATCTAATATTATTCTCCTTAGCAATATTGTAAGTACGCTCAGCATAATAAAAACTACTATCCATTTTCTTCAAATCGAAATAATACAAGGACAAACCGTAATAAACAGCTGCCAGGTTTGAGAG
>JABMQA010001333.1 GCA_013203545.1 Bacteroidota bacterium | reverse complement strand
GTAATATCTGAGGCCACTCCTATGAGCCCTAATGGTTTGCCTTCTTTATCATGAATAATGGTAGTAGAAAGAAAAATGGGAAATTCACTACCATCCTTTCTTTTATTTTTCAATTCACCTCTCCATCCTCCCATTAACGTGGCAGGCAATATTTCGCTTATCAATTCGGATGGGTTATCTGTTGAACGCATGATGCCCATGTGCTGTCCTGTCAATTCGTCCACACCATAGCCATAAGTTTTCGAAAATGATTCGTTAACAAACAGAATCTTATCTTCCATATCAGTAATACTCACGGATTCATTTACGCTTCTTAAAGCATGGGCAAGCATCAGAATTTCCTCTTCAGCGCGTTTGTGTTCGGAGATGTCCCGAACCTGCAGCAGGTAACCATCGATGGCTTTTTGATCTGCGTTCAATAAAGGTGTTATAATATAATCGAAGTATGCTTTTCCGCTTCTGTGGGTTTTATATTGATGAAGTTCCTTAACTTTCTCAAAGTCGAATAATGCCTGATACGCAACCGGCTCTCCTTTGAGCAGCTTTTCTTTTTTTTCAACATCCAAACTGGTACCATCAAACAGGTTGAATTTTTGTAGATCAGACACATCAGGTATCCCAAACATCTTTAAAGAAGCCTTATTTGCGTCAAGCTGTATTCCATCTGCATTGTAAAGTTCAATTCCTATAGGTGACTCCTTAAAGATGGTCCTGAACTTTTCTTCGCTCTCCCGAAGTGTTTTTTCAGCTTTTTTTCTTTTTGCCTCTTCCTTCAAGACGGTTCTCACTTTTGCAATCGAATAAAAATAATAGGATATGATTAGGAAAAGCAAACAAAAAATAAAGATTAACCGGTTACGAAGCCGGCTAAGTGCGATATAAATATCTTTTTCCTGGTAGGAAATAATAATTGTCCAGTATGTATTGCCAAGCGGAGCGCGATAAAAAGCCATATGCTTTTTAATAAACTTAGTTTTTCCATTAACACTTACCTCATGATGAATACTTTTTACTATTCCATTATACTCGTTTCTAATTTTTTCTAATAATTCAAAACCTAAGGAATTATGGCGCGTAATATCGAGAAATGATTTTCCTGTATGTCCGTGAATAGGGCAATATATTTCGACTCCATTTTCACTAAGTAACCATACAGTGCCGGAACCTCTTATCTTCATTTTTCCAAAGTATCGTTTCCCCACCTTATCAATCGGGATTAACACAGCAAGACTGCCCATGAACTCTTTTTCATTAAATACCGGAATATGCAAAGCTATTGCCAGATAACCTTGCACAGCCATAAATACATCGCTTATTACCGGTTGACGCGTTGTAATGACTTGACGAACATGCTTCTGGTAAGAAATATCCTCTCCTATTACCGATTCATTATAAGGATAAGTATATAATATGGCCCCAAGAGAATCAACTCTTGTAATAGCTTCAATAAGATTTTTGTGATTTTCATAGAAGCTTGCCATTAAGGCCTTGCCGTCATCCGTAAAATCTATGATACCATTAAATTGTGATAAAAAGGTGAGATCGGATTGGTAATCATCGAAGAAAGAAGTTATTCCCTGAGAGGCCGTTTCGGCTAATATTAATTGTTCATTATTGAATTCATTAAGCGTTCTATCCTTAATATCTTCATAAACCAGGTAAAAAAGTAAAAAAAATACAGTTAATACTATCGGCATAAGGAGATACCGCTTTGAAATTTTCAGTCTTTTCATATGGTAATTAAATTTCGTATTAACATTCATTGTTTATTTATCAAAATGCATATGAATTAAGTCCATCATTTTTTCTTTCCTAATGGCTTGAGGTTATTACCCTGATTTTCTGATTTATTAGCCGAAATAATATTTTTGGCTATTAATTTTTCCTCTGGCCCGGTATTGCAGGGAATGGAAAAATAAAAGGAACTACCCTTTCCCTCTTCGCTTTTTACCCAGATGTTACCGTCATGTTTTCCGATAAATTCCTTGCAGAGGATCAAACCAAGGCCGGTTCCATGCTCGTTTTGGGTACCGGGGGTTGAGTAATTTTCGTCGATGCGGAATAATTTGTCAACAGAGGCTTTTGGTATTCCAACGCCGGTATCACCTATCATTATGGTCAGCTCGTTTTGTTTCTCCTCTTCTGATATAATGATCTTTCCGCCCGGCATCGTGAATTTTATCGCATTTGAAATCAGGTTTCTCAGTACCGTGCTTATCATGGCTTTATCAGCATAAACAGGGGAATTGGAAGGTAAACCCTTTGTGATAATGATTGACTTATGTCCGGCAGTAGTTGTGAATAAAGATGTAACTTCATTGATCAGGCTTACCATTTCGAAATACTCAGGGTTGAACTCCATCCTCCCGGTTTGCGATCGCGACCAGTCCATGAGGTTCATCAGCAAATCCACGGCACGTTGAGATGATTTTTGGATAATTCCAGCATATCTTGTTATTCCGTCGATGTTCTGTTGGCTCATCTGCTCAACGAGAAGTTCACTAAAGCCAAGGATGGAATTAAAAGGGCTTTTAAGATCGTGGGCTATAATGGAGAAAAACTTATCTTTTTCATCATTAAGCTTTTGAAGCTCTTTGTTTTTATGTTTAATTTCTTCTTCAGCCCGTTTGCGGTCAGTAATGTCGTTAGCTATGGATATTATTCCTGTCTGCCCATCTTGAAGTATTATTTTTTGTTCATACAATTCAAGGTTTCGTAAAGTCCCGTTTTTAGATACATTTATTGTATCAACCCTTAAGGTCTTACCATTTAGTATTTCCAGGATATGACTTTCCATCTCCTGATGCTTGTCTTCAGGTATTAATACCCTCAAATTGTTGCCCCGTAATTCAGCAGGGGTATATCCATTAAATTTGCAATACGACTCATTTACATCAAGAATATTTCCTTCAGGGTCTATTAATATTATTCCGCTTGGCGATAAATTAAAAAGTGTTCGATAATGCTTTTCTTTGCTCGCGAGTTCATCTTGAATCTTTGTGCGCCTGGTAATATCATGTCCGATACCCAGCACTCCTACACACATTCCCCTGGAATCGTACATGGGGGTTTTGGTTGTCTCCAGCAAAGCACGATGGCCATCGTCGGCGAATGTGATCCACTCTTCGTTTATGGTGGGCTTTCCAGCTGTGATAGCCAGGCGGTCATGCTTTCGGAAGAAGTCGGCAAGTGCTTTATCCACAAAGTCATAATCTGTTTTTCCGATAATATCAACTACCGGTGCGCCGAAAAAGCGCTCAAACATTTTGTTGCAGGAGAGGAATACACCATCCTGATCTTTCAGCCAAATCAGGTCGGGAATTGTTTGAATCAGGCTGTTTAGGTGGGTTTCACTTTTGCGAAGCGCTTCTTCTGCCAGCCTGCGATCTGTAATATCCCGGGCAAAACCGGATGTTCCAATTATCTGATGTGCTTCATCAAATATGGGCATTTTAAAAGTCTCAAACCATTTTTTTTGCCCCTGGTCAAAGATAAGTTCTTCGACACATAGTTGAACTTTTTGCTTAATGACCCTGAAATCATCGGCCCTGTATTTTTCTGCGAGTTCCAGAGGCCAAATATCCAGATCTGTTTTTGCTAACATATCCTGAGGTGCTTTTTTCCCACAAGAAACAGCAAATGCACTATTTACCGCTAAGAATCGGCCATCCAGGTCTTTTAACCATACCAGGCCAGGTTGATTTTCAATAATGGCTGTTAGATATGATTCTCTTATTTTGAGTGCCTCTTCTGCCTGTTTGCGCTCACTTACATCCCGCAAAGCACCCTCGTGATACAGAATATTGCCATCGTCATCAAGCACATACTTTCCATGATCTTCAACCCAAATTTCCGAGCCATCCTTTTTCCGGAGGCGAAAAACTGCCATCTCTTCATGTGCCTCTTCCAAATCCGTACTTTCACGATCTTCTTCGGTAAAATACAATTGTGACTTGATGTCGATGGCCAGAAGTTCTTCCTTGCTGTCGTATCCAAGCATTTTCACCATCGCAGGATTGACTTCCAGAAATTTTCCCTCATGCGTGCTTCTGTACACGCCATCCGTCATCGTCTCAACCAGGGTGCGGTATTTCCCCTCGCTCTGACGCAGTACCTCTTCCGTTAGTTTAGCCCTGCGGATCTGACGCAGGATCATCACGAATGAAAATATGAAGATTCCCACGATTACTATTATAAGCCCTATGATACCCAGAAGTAAATACTTCGATAGTCGTTCATTTGTAACAACACTATTTGCAGTCCTTTTCTCAAACATGGTATAGAATTCATCGATGGGTTTCATGATGCCGGATTTGGTTTTATGATATGCCCCGTCGTTCATTAATCTTATCGCCAACTCCCTGTCGGGTTCTTTCTTCACGGTAAAATTGCCGGCGCTATCTTCAAAAAGCCCTTTTACAGCATTCATTGCAATTCTTTCAACAATTACCAATTCGTCCGAATTTTTCTGTGCATAAGCCAATTTATCAAATTCGGCACTTGTAAAACCTTCGTTTTTCATCAAATCATGCAACGAAATAGTCTCTCCGCTTTCACGGGGTTTTTGACCAGGTTCAGTAACAAAATCCCAGTAGATATGGTGATAGTTGACCGGGCGTGGGATTTTACCGTTCAGGATATCCAGCACTTCCCAGTATTGACGTTCATACTCAGCATTGCCGGTTGCGACATAGGTCCTGGCCATTCGGGTAAGGTCATCCGAACTCTGACGAAGTTCATCCGCCAGCAACCAGGAACGAAAATGAACGTCACGGCTCTTGCTGAGTTCTTCCTCATTCAGGAACAATTGAAGTGTCATTATCCCCAAACCGATTATCAGTGTAAATTTTATTCCGAAAAGGATTAGAAACAGCTTCTTTAATGACATGAAATCCTCCTTATAACTTGATATTTAGTTTTTTAATTGCCAATTTATTCTTTACTTATTTATTGAAATATTTTTGTATCAACGCCATTAACTTATCTTTCTTAATGGGTTTTGAAATGTAATCGTTGCATCCGGCTTTTATTGCCTTTGCCCGGTCGCCGGTTTGGCCATAGGCTGTTTGGGCAAAAATGATCAGGTCTTTATTGAATTGCCGGATTTGCCGGGTGGCTTCATATCCATCCATTTCGGGCATTTTAATATCCATCAAAACCAGATCAAGATCAGGATGAATACGGCAAAGTTCAACAGCATCATTTCCGGTTTTTGCATGCAAAATTTCACAACTGATCTTACTGAGCATAATGGTGATAAGTAAATTCGATGTTTCCTCATCCTCTGCAAGTAATATTTTTAGTTGTTTTGCAAGAGTTTTTTCATCTTCACCCGTAGCAATAGTATCCATTACTTTTTTTTCTGATGTTTTAGCAATATAAGGAATGGTGAAATAAAAAGCTGAACCTTCCTCTCCCCGATAGCCATCGGGGTTGCTTTCCACCCAAATTTTGCCGCCAAGCATTTCCACATAAGCTTTGGTAATCGACAGCCCCAAACCTGCTCCTTCCATGGCTTTTTTGTCTTCGATATCAGCCTGTACAAAACGGTCGAAAATGGCTTCCTGCCTGTTTCTGTAAATTCCGATGCCCGTGTCTTTCACGTAAAATTGCAGTTGAGACGCATCGCCATGCGTCTCTACGTCCGCAATTTTACAACCAATTTCCACTGATCCTTCGTTGGTGTATTTAATGGCATTTTTCACCAGGTTGGAGAGGATGGCATACAATTTTTGGCGGTCAGTATTGATGATTGCTTCATTTACTGTTAATCTGTTATTAATTGAAAACTGTAATCCTTTCTTTTCGGCCGCCGGTTTGAAGAAGTTATAAATATAATCAAATTGCCCGTAGATATTTGTTTGAGAATATGTCACTTCAATTTGCCCTGCTTCAATCTTTGAAATATCAATAAGGTCGTTGATAATGTTAAGGAGCCGCTCACCGCTATTTTCGATGACACTTATATACTTTTTTTGTTCTTCTCCCGTAAGGTCGGGTTCTTTCAGTAACTCTGCAAATCCCATGATTCCATTCATGGGTGTGCGGATTTCGTGGCTCATATTGGCAAGAAAAGCAGATTTTAACCGGTCGGATTCACGGGCTTTTTCGAGCGCATTCATCAGATCTTCCAACATTTGTTTTTTATCTGTGATATCCGTTTGCGTCCCCCATGAACGGACAAGATGTCCGTTTTCAATTATTCCAACTGCACTATTGCTGTAATACCTTAATTGCCCATTGACATCAGGTTCCATTGTCTCGATATTTTCAGTCCGGTATCCCGATTGGATAAATTGGCGTAATGCTGCGCGATTTGCAGGATTTTGGTTTCCTCCGTGAAGCTCTTTCTGGCTTTTACCTATTATTTCGTTCATATTTTCGATGCCGTACATCTTAATGAATGCCTGGTTGCACTCGGCAATAAACATATGGTCGTACATAAAATCGATCTGCTCTTCAACGGGCAGTTCAAGGGGCATGGGTTTATCCAGCTCAAACCGGTAAACACCTTCTGAAGTCTGCGAAATAAAGTTTCTATACCGGTCTTCGCTATTGCTCAGCGCCTCTTCTGCCTTCTTCCGTTCGGTGATATCCCGCAACGATCCATCAATATGGTTTGGACTGCCATCGGCATCGGAAATTAAACGTGCATTGATTGAAACATACCGTATTTCGCCTGATTTTGTTTTGAGCCTTATTTCATAATCCCTGAGTTCACCATCCTTCTTTAAAGCATTTAGCAGCATGTCCCTGTCATTGGGGTCATAATAAAGGTTTTCCACGTGGGTTCCAATTATTTCTTCCCTGTTAAATTCAGAAAAATGTTTAATTGAGGGGCTGATTTCGAGCACATATCCTTTAAGGTCGGTTTGATAAAAAATATCATGGACATTTTCGAAAATCGTGCGGTACTTTTCCTCACTATCGCGTAATGCTTCCTGTATAAGCCTGCGTTTATTATTTGCAATTATTTGAGCCACCATGGCTGCCACAGTACTTACAAACGATTCCTCATCCGGTTGCCAGGTACGTTTTTCGCCAGTATGCTCGAAACACACCACACCCATCAGCTCACCTTCAACATGGATACCGGCATCGAGCATGGAGGTTATTCCCAGTGGCACAAGATAACCTTCGGAAAACTCGCAGGTGCGCCAGTCGTTTTGAGCATCGTCGGCATTTATTCTGCTTTCATTTTTGATCGCTTCAAAATAGTGTGGATAGTCACCACTTTTGAGCGAAGAACCCTCAATATGTTTTTTACTTTTACTATCAAATAATGAAACACTTAATAATTCGCTTTTGTCGTCAGAAAAAAGCCAGATACCGGCACGTCCGACATTTAAAGCTGCAGCAATTTCAGTGGTAAGAAAATGAAACGATCCGGTCATATTGCCTATCGAAATCAATTTGTTTACAGCAATCCTGGCAATTGCATTACGTTGTTGCCTGGCACGTTCCTGACTCCGGAGAAGTGTATCTTCAGCAAGTTTACGGTCGGTGATGTCCCTTACCACCGCGAGCACCCTGTTTTCACCGCCGATGGTGGTTTTTTTCAGGCTGACCTCAACCCAGAAATTCTCCCCGCTTTTTTTCCTGGCCAGCCATTCAAAAGTTTGTGTTCCTTCATTTATGGCCAGTCGGATATGATGCTGAGCCATTTTCTCCGTATAGGGTTCAATATTTGCACTCAAATCGCCAATATTTCCCTGCAGAATTTCTTCCTTATGATCATAACCATACAGTTCAACGGTTCGATCATTACAGTCAATCAAATTACCTGTCAAGGCATCATCGATAAATATGGCTTCATTGGTGGAGTTAAATACCTCCCTGAATTTCTGCTCACTCTCGCGCAGCACACTATCTGACATTCCTCTCCTCTGCTGGTAAATCAGCATCATCCCCAACATAACGGTTCCGAAAGGATAAATCAGCATCACCGGAAGCGAAATCCTGCTAAGTACATCAAGCGAAATTTCACGCGGCAACAGGAATCCGCATCCCAGCATAGCCACATGAACCAACAGTCCAAAAGCATACAGCTCCTGCCAGCGGGGTATCCTGCTTTTTATTTTAAGGTGATATCGCCATAGCAATCCCAGTGTGGAGGAGGTGAGGATAACAGCAATTCCCATAAAAACCCCATCCCCACCCTGATAAATGCGTAAAACGCCGGTCATCAGCACTGAAATAATGGTAGGAATAAAACCAAAAAACAGTCCTGTCATGCTTAACAGGATCGACCGGGTATCAAAAATGATGCCTTCTGAAAATGTCCATGGTGTCATCATCAGGGCAATTCCGAAGGCTCCAATGATTAACCCGATGAGAATTTCGAGCATATATGAACCCCCCGACTTATCCAACCTGAATACACTAAATAAAACAACCAGGCTTAAAAGCATCGCTGTATTGTGCACCAGACCCAAAAATATATCTCCATTCATTTGATTATTCCTTTCCTGCTTTTTTCAAATGTATTTCCATCCCATCTTAAAAGTAATAATATGTTATATTCCTGTAGGCGAAGGTAATTGATTATTCTTAACCTGTATTGAGAAAAAGAATGTACTTCCCTTACCCTCTATACTTTCCACCCATATCTTTCCGCTATGTTTTTCAATAAATTCTTTACAAATGACCAGACCCAGGCCTGTTCCCTGCTCGTTTTGGGTACCTGGGGTTGAGAAATTTTGGTCGATGCGGAATAATTTGTCAAGTGAGGATTTTGGAATTCCAATCCCGTTATCACGAACCGAAACTATTAGTCCGTTTTGTTTTTCCTCTGCTGAAATAATGATCTCCCCACCCGGCATTGTGAATTTAATGGCATTGGAAACCAGGTTTCGAATTATGGTATTGGTCATAGGCCTATCTGCATAAACAGGGACATTGGGGGGTAATTCACTCCTGATGCTTATTGATTTATGCCTGGCAGTGTCAGCAAATAATAGTACTGTTTCATTGATAAGGTTAACCATTTCAAAATACTCAGGATTGAAAACCATCCTGCCTGTTTGTGAACGCGACCATTCCATCAGGTTCATCAGCAATTCCATAGCCCGTTCAGAAGAATGGTGAATTATTCCGGCATATTTTTCGATGCCCTCAAAGTCTTTTTCCCTGACCTGTTCGGCAAGTAGTTCGCTAAATCCAATGATGGAATTGAAGGGGCTTTTAAGGTCATGGGCAATGATGGAGAAGAATTTATCTTTTTCGGCATTGAGTTTTTGAAGTTCTTCGTTTTTATGTTTGATTTCCTGATCCGCTATTCTACGGTCGCTGATGTCGGTCACCAGGTTAAGTGTGGCCGGTTGACCTTCCCATTCAATCTTAACACCACTCATTTCAACCCATTTTATGCTCTTATCTTTACGTAAGAGCCTGAAATGATATCTTGGGGCAATCGCTTTACCCATCATACGATTAATGTGATTGCTTCTAACCAGTTCCATATCCTCCGGATGTATAAATTCCAGAAACGGTAGTAACAATAAATCCGCTTCATTATATCCCGTCAGTTCCTGCATCTTCGGGTTAACAAACTTTAAATAAGGATCCTGGGCAACCATAATACCCTCCATAGCTGTTTCTACCAAAAGGCGGTATCGCTGCTCACTTTCAAGTAAATCCTTTTCAATTTTGTGACGGTTCCTGATTTCTTTTTTAAGCTTTCGGGAAGAATTATAAAAAAAATAGGTTATGGACCCGATAATAACAATGATCGCCAGGAAAATAACAATCAGATTCCAGGGAATATTCATTTTTGGTTTAAGATAATGGGAATAAAGCAGGCCATCCGTCGTGAATGATGCATCGAGCATGTTCAGATTTTTGTAGGTATTTGAGATTGATTCCCACCTGCCAGGGTTGGTGTAACCGATTTCAACCACATCGGCCATGACCAGGTTTTTCATCCGTTCAGCTTCAAATCTCAGATGCTCAATACTGTGCCTTTTGCTGTACCGGTTATATATCAGTTCGATGATCTCTTCGGGATGATCCATCGCATACTGCCATCCTTTGAGCGAAGCTTCCAGAAACCTGTTTACCAGTTCGGGATTCGCCCGTATAAATTCTTCGGTGGAAAATAATACATCGCCATAAAAATCGATGCCACCCATCAACGGTGAGATAATGGCATATTCAAAGCTTGCTTCGTTTAATACAAAAGGTTCATCCGTTGAATAGGCAGATATTGCATCAATCTCACCGGATATTAATCCATTCGCATTGAATGCATGCTGATCGATGATGCATCTGTCCAGCGAAACGCCTTCATCGTTCATAAAAGCAATAATGTCGGCCGCATTGGGCTCCATGGCAATTGTTTTACCAATCAGGTCGTGAACATGGCTAATACCCGATTGTCGAGATGCCAGCAGGATCTGAGGTGAGTGCTGAAATACTGTTGCCAGAACCACTGCATCCTTTTCCTGCGAAGGCATCAACAGGATATCGGAGGTGCATACCCCAAATTCTGCTTTTCCTGCAAATACTGCATCACTTGGATTCTGGCCTTCAACTGCTTCGATTAAGTTTACCTGAATCCCGGCCTCTTCATAAAAACCTTTTTCGATTGCAGCATAATACCCGGCAAACTGAAACTGGTGTTTCCATTTCAATTGAAGGTTGACATGTTGTGTGGTTTTGTCGTTTTTACCCGGAAATGCATTTAGCGGTGTAATAATCGCCAGAATTACAACAAAAAAAGGCAGTGTTTTTATAGCTGATTTCATGCGTTAAGTATTTTGGTACACCCTGACCTTTTCATTGATTAGCAGATTATAAGACCAGGTTACAAAAATACCGCTCATCCGCCAATTAGTGAATGTTTATTACCAATTTATAGCAAAAATAGTAATATTTTTTACCAATTGGATTTCCTGAATACTTTTGGGTGTACGACAAATTTCATTTTCAAAGGGTAAATAATAGTTTTGTATCGATATCAAAATATTCCGGGATTACTTTGTTCTACTATCTTGTTTTCTTTCAAAGGGTTTCCCCGCTTGTCTCATGGCAAGTCAGGCATGCCCTGAAAGTATCTTTGGAACTGTAATGGTATAAACCGGCCTTTTTTTAAAAAGCTGTTACACAGAGGTGCACAAAGAACACACAAAGTTTCTCAAAGTAAAAAACATAATTTCACCTCTTTTTACCACCTTTTGAGACGGTTCCAACATGTCATTATTCTACTTGTTTGGTAATTATCATTGAGCCCGGTCTAAAAACCTCAATTTCGCGCAAAGCCGCCAAAACGCAAAGAATTATTTTATTTATATTCAAGCCTTTGCGAGATATTTATTTTTTTATGTTTTTATATCGGGCTCATCATTCATCAAATGAAAACCTTAATTTATCTAAAATCCTAATATTTAACCGGTTTAAAAATGTACCGTTCATCGTAAGGGACCTGAAATTTTTCCAAAAACTCTAAATATTCTTCGATGAATGATTTTGTTTTATGATGCTTCGCCTGATTGTTTATGTATTTTACAACTGTGTCTATCTGAGAAATTGAATAAGAAAACCCTCCAAATCCGGCTTAATTAATGATATACCATTTTGAACGGTAAAAACCGTTTGAATGTAAATTTGGGTGAATGTATTTGCCATAATTGCGATGTTTAAAAGGTTCTGTACCTATAGGCACGATTGTTTGATTTTATTCATTGTTTTCTATGAACATACTGTACCTAAAGGCACAGTTGTCCGTTTCGATTTGCTGTTTCCTATAAACATTTTGTGCCTAAAGGCACAGTCGTTTGTTTGTGGATCCATGTTTTTATTAATTTCCTGTGTTCTTTTTTCATGTTCCACTATTTTTCATCCCGTCACTTCTCATTTTTAAAATTCTTATCAATCAACACCAGCAATTCATTCTTTTTAATAGGCTTCGAAATATAAGCATTGCACCCCGCCTCTATGGCCATTTTCCTGTCACCTGCAAGCCCATACGCTGTTTGAGCAATAATGATAACATCCCGGTTGAATTCGCGGATTTGCCTGGTGGCATCGTATCCATTCATATCTGGTAATTTAATATCCATCAATACCAAATCAATACCGGGATTATTCCGGCAGATATCAATGGCTTCCACTCCGGTTTTTGCCAACAATATTTCTTTACCAATCACTTCCAATACTTCTATAAGAAACATTTGAGATGGTTCGTCGTCCTCAACAATCAATATGCTTAGATCCTCAATTTTATAGTCTTTTTCAATTCCCGGTTGAAGATCATCATTCACAACCTGTTCATCCCAACCAGAGGCAACCGGAAGGGTAAAATAAAATATTGACCCCCCTGCCTTGCCCGCCCCGCTGCGAAGCTGGCCGGCAGGCAAGTTCCCTTCATCACTATCTACCCAGATTTTACCGCCAAGCATTTCCACAAAGGATCTGGAAATGGACAAACCAAGGCCTGCGCCCTGCATGGCGCTTTTATCTTCAACGTCAGCCTGTACAAAACGGCTAAAAATGGCTTCCTGCCTTTTTTTGGGAATGCCAATGCCTGTGTCTTTTACATAAAATTGTAGTTCGACAGGCTCACTACCCTTTTCGACAGACACATGGCCGGTATTTTGTTGAGACGCACGGCCGTGCGTCTTTACCAAAATGCTACACCCCAATTCTATCGATCCTTCCCTGGTATATTTGATGGCATTTTTAATCAGGTTGGTGAGGACCGCATAAAGTTTTTCACGGTCCGTTTTTACGATGGCCCATTCTGAAGGCAAGCTCTCTTTAATATATAAATTTAATCCTTTTTTATCTGCTTCAGGTTTCAGGAAGGTAAGGACGTATTCGATTTGCTCGTTTATATTGGTTTCCTTAATGGAAATTTCCATTTGCCCCGATTCTATTTTGGAAATATCAATAATATCGTTGATGATATTGAGCATACGCTCTCCGCTTTTCCCTATAATGGAGATATACTTTTGCTGCTGGGCCCCGGTAAGGTCAGGCTCTTTCAACAAATCGGCAAAACCAAGGATGCCATTCATGGGTGTTCGGATTTCGTGGCTCATATTGGCCAGGAAAGCTGATTTCAGGCGGTCGCTCTCTTCGGCCCGTTCCTTGGCTATGATTAATTCTTTTTCTGCTTGCCTGCGTTCGGTGAGGTCAATATGGGTACCAACCACCCTGATGACTTTCCCTGTCTCATTAAAAACAGCCTGTGCCCGGGAAAGAATCTCCACCCAATGCCCCTCCTTATGTTTCATTTTGAATTCCATTTCAAAGCGATCACGGTCACCTTTGATGATTTCATTTAACACCGTCCAGGTATTTTCAAGATCTTCTTTTTCAGTAAGGGTTTCCCATACCGAAAGGTCATCCGCCAGGTCATCAACCTGGTAGCCCAGCATACTTTTCCATCCGGGAGAATAGTAAACCTTGTTGTTCAGCAGGTTCCAGTCCCATAAACCATCTTTCGTTGCTTTCATGGCCAGATCGAAGCGTTCCTGGCTTTCATGAAGTACCTTTTCGGACTGCTTACGAATAGAAATATCGCGAAATGTTACAACTGCACCTGTAATCCAGTTATCATCCAATATGGGCAGACTACTATATTCAACAGGTAAACCCGAGCCGTCTTTTCTCCAGAAATACCCCTCACCCGAGGCTGGTTCCGCACTCAGGAGGGTTTTTAAGATTGTACAATCTCCCGAAGGGTATAATGATCCGTCAGGATGGTGATGATGAAAAATGGTATGGGAATTTTTGCCAAGCAATTCATCAACGCTCCAACCAAGAATTTTAACGGCCATTGGATTTACAAATGTGTGATTACCCTGAAGGTCAACACCAAGTATGCCTTCACCGACGGCTTCAAGGATCAGGTGTCTCAGGTGGTTCGATTTTTCGGCTGATTCCAGCGCCTTTTTCTGAAGGGTTATGTCAAACATAGTTACCAGGCATTCCTCTACATTTTCGGCAATAATACCTGTAAGGAAAATATGCACGGCTACATCGCCATTGGTTGACAGGCTCAGCTCGCATGATTCACTGATTTTACTGCTGAATACATTTTCGAGAAATTGATTGAAAGTGGTTTTTGTACCGCTTGAAATAAAAAATCCTAACCTACTGCCTTTCAGTAGCGAACGCTCTTTGCCAAGCATTTTTGCGCCGGTAAGGTTAAGTTCAATAATTTCACCTTCTTTTGAAAGGGTGAAATATCCCGATGGTGCAAAATCGTATAAATCAATGTATTTTTCGGTTGCCTCCAGCGCAGCGGATCTTGCCTTCACGAGTTCTTCGTTCTGAAGTTCCAGTTCGATCTGGTGTACCTCCAACTCATGTATGATTTTCAGCATTTCGATTTCAGAAAGTGGTGAAGCTGTTTTCTTCAGTTTCTTTTTTAACTGTTCTTCTGCCTTCTGGCGCAAGATTTCGGATTCTGATTGGTCGTCTTTTTTCATTGACTATTTATTTTATTTTATATTATTTTCCCGAAGTAAATTATAGGCTTCATTTAATTCTGCTTCCAGTCTTTTCATTTCTTTGTTTTGAAAAACAAGTTCCTTATTGGCGATCAATAACTCAGCGGCTCGTTTTTCTTTCTCTTCATTTTGAAAAGCAAGTTCTTTATTGGTGATCAATATCTTGGTGGTTTGTTTTTCTTTCTCTTCTTCCAACTTCTTAATCTCAGTTATATTTATAAATGTAATAACCAGCCCATCAATATGGTCGTCCAGTGTGCGATACGCAATAATCCGCACATTAAACCATCTGCCATCGTTTGTCATTATTGCTGCTTCCTTTGTTGTTAGGTTTTTGAGGACCTGCCTGCAATGGATTCCAATTTCGGGGTACTGCAAATCGGAAACCTGGTCGGTAAACGGCCTCCCGATATCAACAGGTCGCAGTTTAAATATATTGGTTAGCGAATCGGTGAACCTTCGTATGTTCAACTCCTTGTCGAGGAAAAGGGTAGCAATTTCTGTGCTGTTAAGCAGATTTTTCATGTCGTTACTTGCCTGTGCAAAATCGCTAACCTTGCTTTGCAGTTCCACATTCACCGTTTGAAGCTCTTCGTTCAGGCTCTGCATCTCTTCCTTTGAAGTGGTCAGTTCCTCGTTTGTCGATTGCAGTTCTTCGTTTGTTGATTGCAACTCTTCGTTAGTCGATTTCAGTTCTTCCTGCGATGTTTGCATCTCTTCGCGAAGTCCTTGTATATCTTCGTAACTTCGTGCCAATTCATCTTCCAACTCCTTTTGCCGTATGCCTGGAGTTCGCTTTCCTGTTTTTGTGCTAATCTCATCCTGCTGTAAAATGTCACTAACATCCGTAAATACTACTATTATCAAATCTCTTAGCGAATCGGGGTGTTCTATGCGCTGCACAGTAACATCCACAAATTGGCTACCTCCATTGATTCCCACATTAATTTTGCGAAGGATTACCGGCTCAAAGTTTTGCATTGCTTTGTGGAAAGCGCCGGGCAATGCCTCACGCAATCCTTCGCGTGCCATGGCATATATGTTTATGTTTGTTTTACCGGCAGCCGGCTCAAGATATTTGCCTGTACGCCCGGTAATAAAAAGGATGTCGCCTTTGTCGTTTACTAACACACTGGCAGGGGAAAACCGTTGAAGCATAATCTGCTCGGCAATAGTCTGAATATTTTCAACTGTTTTTGGGATTATCTTATTTTTCAGTACACTTGGTTTACTTCGATTAAAGGCACTTGGGAAATCATGAAGTTCAACTGACTCCGTTTTTGCAGTGTGTTTGAAAATTTTCAATTTGCCATCAATCTCTTCAAACCCTTCTTTATTGTTTCCAAGGGTTTCGGCAGGGCCAAGTACCATAATG
>JABMQA010000116.1 GCA_013203545.1 Bacteroidota bacterium | reverse complement strand
TAACGATTACCCATTCCCCAATTCCATAAGCAGGGGTATTGGCAGCAAGTGTGGTATAATTTCCGGTTGTAATAAGCTGATCGGGTCCGGCATTGGATGCCGTGGGTTGCTGGTCGCAATTTTTCATGCATCTTACACTTCCGAATGGGAATGGCTCAGCAGCCACATTAATCAATGCAGCAGATGCCATGTTATGATACAAAGCGAAAGCCGGTTTATCAGGCCCTGCAGTCATGCTGGATGTCCACATATAGGATACCTCTTCCAGTTGAATACAGGCATCGCCACCAATTCCGGGAGCGTTGTAACCCGTTCCTGCCCCTAAGGCCGAGAAAAAGCTCGCGTTAGTGGCTCCGGTATTCGGTGACTCCCAAAAATCAAGCGATTTAAGCGCCCCACCTACAGCGGTAAAACCTCCGAAAAGATTTGCCAACACCGTAAAATCGTAGTCGATCGGGATATGAAACCCTTCAGGACATATACCCCGGGCGCCGGGAAGTCCCTGTCCATATGACATAGCTTCCCACCAGTGGTAAAGGCCTCCATATGTCTCGCAGTTTGCCGGGTCGTTGTTGTAACAATACTTTTCAATCTCGTCGTCCAACCAGGGTAAAGACTCATAATCAATCCGGGTTCCGGCATCCAGGTTTTCCTTTAGCCAGCACTGCCCCCCGATTTGAATTGTATTGTAAGTTTTCCCTAAATAAGACACAGAGGCAAGTCCCGGGCAGGGATCACCCATCGGGAAAGAGACCCTCACCTCTATTTGCATTTTCGACCATTCAACATTGGGTTTATGCAAGCCAATGTTGTACTCAAAATGCTTGTTATCACCGGGTAAAATGCCGGGTCCGAAGTCACCCGTACACCATTCTTCAAGTATGGTACCCACAAGGGTAGTACCGTGGTATAGTTCTGCCGAGACAATGTAAACATCGCTGAATCCCAACAGTTTGTAGTAGACGTCAACGATATCGGAACCGTCGACCCGCTGCTGTGCCTGGACGTTGGTAATACGTCCACGCGTTTGTGCCATGACCTGATATCCGAAAAACAAGAGCAGCACAATTAACAATGATAATTTGGTAACTTTTTTCATATTTACTGTGTTTAGATGATTGGTAACTAAATTTTACGGTTACAAATCTCGACTCTAAACACAGATTTCCCTTTCTGCACAACGACAAATGCTTTTTGAAAAACGACATTCGCTTCTTTTTCAGTAGTTTTATCAGACAATCCATCGGTAGTCCGCCTTGGCGCCTATATTGGCCTGGGATGCAGCGACGCAGGCAATGCGACATATTTGTAGCGCATTGAATACAGAATAATGAAGTATTGCAACATCATCAAAAAATGAAAGCTTAATATTTAATCAACAGCTTTTCAATGACTGTCGCTTCCGTGGTCTCAATTTGGACAAAGTATATGCCTTCGATGAAAGATGAGGTATTGATCATAACAAATTTGCCATAGACCGGCCGATGATAAATTCTCCTTCCCAGGTTATCCATGATCCCGATTTCCAAAATGGGATGACCCGATTTTACAAGTACAAAATCATTTGCCGGATTTGGATAGAATAATACAGTTGAGCCCGAATTTTCAGGAATTGAGGTAATGATGAGGTTAAATAATGTATCGGAGAATGATTCACATTCCTCATAAACTGCCGAAACCACATATTCAGGATACCCAATGGGAACATTATAATCAATGTATTGGGGGAATATAACATTTGTGGCAATCATCTCATTATTTCTGTAAACATTAAAATAGAGGTAATCAAGCACCATCCTGGAATATTCCGGATTTTCAACTTTTGGCAAATCAATTTGTGACTCCCATAAAAGTGTTTTGCCGGATGTTTCAGGTTCATCCCATGTGAGATAAACGGTATGGGGTTCTACTTCCTCACCTACCAGATTTATTGGTGGTGGAAGCGGGCAACCGTCATTTACAGCCAGGCTGACCAGGCATTCGTAAACAGGTGTAATGGGATCGTTGGATGTGATTACAATGTGGGCAAAATAATCCCCCTCTTCCAGATCGGTGGCATCAACCATAACATCTATTTGGTTTGTATCATCTGCGGCAACAGATCCGGAAGTTGGATCCACGGAAAGCCACAGTTCCCGCCAACCGTCCGTATCTATATAATATGCTATGTTCATTTCATAATCCAGTGTATCACCACCAATATTGCTTATCTCCACAATATCCGTTGCCAGGCTATCGGTATAAACTTCAAATGCAAGGGAATCGGGGGTGACCCGGATGATGGGGTCTTCGATAGCTTCGATGACCGTTAATGCTACCGGCACCAGAAGTTCCGGATTGTTGGTGGAGTTATTGTTAATGAGCAATTCAGCGAGATAATCACCCGGCACCAGACCTGCCGAATTAAAATCCAGGAAGATGGTGTCCATGTACCCGGGCTGAATCATACCGGAAATTGGAGAAACCTCCAGCCAGTTATCCCCGGCACCACTGCTGATAATTACCGAGAAATCGCAACAATTGCCGTAAGGATAGCTCTCGCAGGATTCTTCAACAGCGGCCTGCCAGTTTGTTCTGTATCGCAGGAAATGCGCTCCTTCGCTTACTGAATCGGGCAGGAAAATACTAAACTGGTAATCCGTATTTTCGAGCGCACAAAAGGCATCGTTCAGGATCAGTTCGCTGCTGTCATAATAAAGGTCATCATTCAAATCGATCCACACATCAAAATAAGTATCGTTGTGGCCGGCCTGCACGGTGAGGGTAGAATTTGAGCCTGTTTGCAATTCATGTACCTGGCTTGTGTAATCATGGTACCAGTCGTAATCGAGTCCGGAGCAGGGGATATCCGGCACATTGATGTTGGTAAGATTCCAATTAAGCAGGCCATCACCATTAATGCAACCGTCTGAGTAGAGTCCGTCAACGCAAAGAAATGGCTCCATGCACGAAATAACTTTTGTTTTGCAGTCATTGTCCGGATTCATATCGCCATCAAGGTAAACACAGGCTTCAAATGTGTAATCACCAAATGCAGTCAGATCGGCAGTTACGGGCAGTGTAATTTCGGCGGATTGACCATTTGACAAAGGACCTGCAAATATTCCTTCGTAATAACCAGCATCCCAGCTGACATCATAGGGCAGGTTTTCAATGAGATTGGTTCCAAAGTTTTTAATCTCAAAGGAGATGGGTTCACTGGCTGACAAATATACTCCCGAAGTAGGTTCTGTGATTGCTGTTACCCCCACATCCGGGTGAATACAACCAAAGCCCATATCAATGCCCCAGAGGCAAACATTTTGCACAAGGCCACCCAGGGTGGCGAAACTTGGATTAATGTCGTGTGCGAAGAATAATCCACCTGCAATATCTGTTCCCGGAACCGGTAATGAAAGGATAGTTGTTACGTCGAAATCCGATTCCCATGTTCCGTCGGGCAGATTGTACCGCTTAATGGTATTCATATTATCAGTCTGAGAGAAGCCCCAAAGCACTACACCTATTTCGTTATTCATATATGCAAAACCATAAAAACTTTCATCACCATTGATATTGAACGAATTCATTATAAAACCCACACGGTTGAACAGGGTAGGATCGGTGGACCAGTTGTTGGCCCAGAAGCCATCTTCAGCATCGTCGTATGCAATGGCCCGAACAACAACCGGCGCAGTGTAGGTACTTACCAGTACCTGAACTTCGAAATCCATTTCAAAAATAGTAGTTGATGCCGCACTTCCATAAAAATAGCTACCATCATAAGCCAGGTCGCGCACATTTGAAGCTCCCGGTGCCTGGAAACTCCCGTAATAGGTTCCATCCAATCCATATTTGATAAAGAGGTCGCCGT
>JABMQA010001332.1 GCA_013203545.1 Bacteroidota bacterium | reverse complement strand
CTCTCAATAGTTCCATCCTCAATATATTCAGTGCCGCCAGCGAAGCCTTTTTGATATTTCTTCCACGATGCTCACCAAAAAGAAATTTTTTAGCAATTACTTTTTCAGGGCTTGCCAGGGCGATCCAGGTGGTACCGACGGGTTTTTGTTCAGTTCCGCCATCAGGGCCGGCAATTCCTGAGGTTGCCAGGGCAAAATCGGTTTTTAATAATTTTCTTACCCCCTCAGCCATCTGGCAAACCACCGCTTCACTAACCGCACCATGCTGATCGATCAACTGCTCATCGACATTTAAAACGGAAACTTTTACCCGGTTATCGTATGCAACTACCGATCCCATGAAATATGCCGAACTTCCGGGCACACTTGTGATCTTATGGGCAAGGACCCCGCCGGTGCAACTCTCAGCCGTTGATACCGTTTTTCCCTGTCCAACCAATAAGCTCCCGATCACGCCTTCCATGGTGTCAGTGTCATAACCAAAAATCAGGTCGGGAATAAGAGGCCTGACCTGCACACATTGATCTTCCACCTGTGTCTCCAGTTCTTCCCTGTTGTCACCGACAGCCGTTATTCTCAAACGAACCAGTCCAGGCTGTGGCAGATACGCAAGCTTCATATTTGGTGGCAACCGATCCTCCCATTCTTCGATGGTTTTTGCCAGGAAGGATTCACCCACACCCTGGGTAAGAATGGTTTTATGCAAGATATAACTGGAATTGAATTGCTCTGCCAGCCGTGGAAGGATATGGTTTGTTACCATCGGTTTCATTTCGAAGGGGACACCTGGCATTGAAACGTATATTTTACCATCTTTTTCGAACCACATCCCTGGAGCCGTTCCGTTAATGTTTTGAATGGGAATGCAGGAGGCAGGTATTTCAGCCTGCTTGCGGTTTATTTCGGTGACCTTGAAACCCCTCTGAATAAATAGGTTTTTCACATTTTTATAGGCATCTTCATTAAATTGAAGGTTGGTGTTAAAATACTCGCAAAGTGTTTGCTTTGTTATGTCATCCCGTGTGGGCCCTAATCCACCGGTAATTAAAATAATATCAGCCCTTGAAGAGGCCTCTTTGAGCGTTTGTAAAATCTGTTCACGATTGTCGGAAATGCTCGTAATTTGCACCACCTTTATTCCGATCGAATTCAGCTTTTCAGCCATCCAGGCCGAATTGGTATCTACCACCTGTCCAATCAGCAGTTCATCCCCAATTGTTATAATCTCTGCATTCATTTGTTTAGATGTCAATTATGTAAATTTCACCAAAAATGCTTACCTTTGCTGGTTTTTGGTGTTGCAAAACTATAAATAAATAACTGAAAATAATAAATTACCCAATAGTGATGAAGCGGATTAAAGAGTCGGAATTAATTATTAACAGGGAGGGAACCATTTACCACCTGAATCTAAAACCCGGCGATGTTGCTGAAAATGTAATCCTGGTAGGTGATCCAGGACGTGTGCCAAAGGTCTCGAAATATTTCGATGAGGTTATTAAAATCAGCCAGAACAGGGAAATCGTTGCCCATACAGGGAAATACAATGGTAGGAATATTTCGGTTATCTCCACAGGTATGGGTACGGATAACATTGATATTGTAATGAACGAATTGGATGCCCTGGTTAACATCGATTTTGATACAAGACAAATAAAAAGAAATCTCACCAGACTAAATATTGTGCGGCTGGGTACCTCCGGCGCCATACAAACCGATATTCCGATCAACACCTGTGCTGTTTCTTCACATGGCCTTGGAATGGACGGGTTGTTAAAATTTTATGCCAGTCAGGATGTAATCCATCCCGATTTGAGCGAGGAGTTTATCAGGCAAACACAATGGCATCCCGATCTGCCCTACCCCTATTTTGTTGAATGTTCGAAAGAATTATTTGAAAAAATCGGTGTTGGGCTCATATCCGGGATCACTGCCACCGCCCCTGGTTTTTATGGTCCGCAGGGAAGGGTGCTGAGAATTGCGCTCAACCACCCTGGTTTGATGAATGAGATGCAAAAGTTCCATTTCAACGGACACAGGATAATTAACTTCGAAATGGAAACCTCGGCCCTGTACGGTCTCGGAAAATTGCTCGGCCATAACACACTAACAGTTTGTGCCGTAATTGCTAACCGGGCACTCAATACATACTCCGGTGACCACAACCAGGTAATTGATGATCTGATTAAGCTTGTTCTGAATCGCCTTTGCGGGTGATAGGTTTCAGGTTTGAAGGTTTGAAGGTTTCAGGTTT
>JABMQA010001331.1 GCA_013203545.1 Bacteroidota bacterium | reverse complement strand
ACGAATTTTAATTCGTTCAATTAGATGATGACTTTTTATTATTATAAATTGGTGAAAACTGCATAGCCTGGGACGAATATCCCGCAAAAGCGGTTTTTTTTGAGGCTTGTGCTGAAAAAATGAAGTAACTTGTATTTTTATTCACGGATTTATAAAATGCATTTCAACAAAACCAAGCAGTATGAAAAGAAACAAAGAAATGGTACCTGTGGAAGTTTTTGCAGGGACAACATGGGAAACCGGGATGGTTAAAAGCCTCCTGGAGAATGCAGGAATTAACACATATTTAAATGATGAAATTAGCGGCGTACTTGCTCCATGGAACACAGCGCCTGGTGGAGCGGGGTCTGTAAAGGTGGTCGTTTCCCAATTGGATTATGAAAAAGCCGGATTAATCGTTGCTGAATATGAAAAGAACCGATAATCAAAATAAAGCAACAATTGGATTTGACCATTTTAATTCTGCTCCTCCAGGTCAGGGTTTATTAACCTGGATTGTACGGCAATGACGAGTGGTGTACATTAATCCGAAGATTCCCATCCTCATCTTTGAAATATCCAAAGGTGAACTCAACTTTCGTCTCTTCTCCGGTATTGGCATCTGTAAAAAAGTAGTTTCCCATCGCAATGGCAGTATCATCATTAATGATCATTCCTGCATTTTCGAACCGGACATTACCCCACGGCTGAAGGGCAAAACCATCATCTTCAGCAACAGTGCCTTTTACAAAGTATGACAATGCTTCTTCTTCTGTTAAACGAAACTGCTTTTTTGAAGCTTTGGTTGGAGTAAACAAAACCGTACCCTCATCATAACCATAGAGCTTATCAACTGTTTTTGCTGCTACAAAATTATAGTCTCCGCCATTCGTGTACGCTTCGCCGATGGAAACAATTGCATCCCCCCATGTCTTTTGGGCATTGATGACTTCTTCTCGGGTAATACGATTGTCTTTTGAATTATCCGCAGTGTTGGTCTTTGATATATCATTGCAGGATGTGAACACTATCGCGGAAAATATAATTCCCAGTGCAATTACCTTAATATTCTTTTCCATATTAAATTTTCATTTGTTAAATGTTAGATTTGTGTAAACAACCTAAATGGCAAAATGTTGACAATAATGACAAAAACATAAACAAAACCACCTGTTTTCATGTTTCTTAGGGTAATTAAATAAAATAACAAACGCATGAAAACAATCCTTCATACCGCAGATTCACGCGGCCATGCAAATCATGGTTGGTTAGACACCTATTATTCATTTAGTTTCGCCAGTTATCGGGATCCGGAAAAAATTAATTTCGGGGCTTTACGTGTGTTGAATGACGATACCATAGCCCCCGGAATGGGCTTCGGTCTGCACCCGCATGATAATATGGAAATTGTGTCAATTCCACTCGAAGGTGCTTTGGAACATAAGGACAACATGGGCAACGTAGCGGTTATTCGTCATGGCGAAGTACAGGTGATGAGTGCCGGTACCGGCATCATGCACAGTGAATTCAACAGGAACAAAAACGAACAGGGAAAGTTCCTCCAGATTTGGATAATTCCTGCTACCAGGGAAGTTCAACCACGGTACGATCAGATTTCAATTAAAGACATACAAAAAGATAATTCATTATTCCGGATCCTGTCCCCCAACCCTGATGATGTAGGTGTATGGATACATCAGGAGGCATGGTTTCATATGGGTTATCTGAAAAAAGACTTCCATGGAAAATACGTCTTCAAGGGTAAAAATCATGGCGTTTACGCTTTTGTAATTGAGGGGAAAGTTGATATTGCCGGCCAGGAATTAAGTTACCGTGATGCGCTTGGGATTTGGGAAACAGACGACTTTGATATATCTGTAAAAGAAGATGCCCACCTGTTGCTGATGGAAGTGCCGATGATTGTATGATCATCCGAAATAACTGTCACAAGGACCCAGGCCATGAAAACATCATAATATTTGATGGGATTTGCAATCTATGCAATGGTAGCGTCAAATTTATCATCAAAAGGGATCAACGGGCCAAATTCAGATTTGTAGCATTCCAGAGTACGAAAGGGCAGGAACTATTAATCGAAAACGGCCTACCAACCGATAACATCGATACCATGATATTTATCAAAAATGGAATTTGCTTGTTAAAATCCACTGCCGGGTTAGAAATATTAAAGGATCTCGGATGGCCCTGGAAATTGCTTTATATTTTTATTTTTATCCCAAAACCGGTAAGGGACTTATTTTATGACCTGATCGCTAAATCACGCTACAAAATATTTGGCAAAAGAGGCAGCTGCATGGTACCAACAAAAGAATATAAAAACAGGTTTATTGTTTAATCCTGAACCCTGTCATTATCTACCTAATGCAGCACAGGGTCCATAGCATCAATGGCAACGCACTTTAGCAGACAATCACGATATTCGGGTTCAAGTGGCACTGCGGTATAGATACATACGTAGCCGGTTGTCATTTGATCATCAAAGGT
>JABMQA010001330.1 GCA_013203545.1 Bacteroidota bacterium | reverse complement strand
CAGTCCACAGTCCACAGTCGTCAGTCTTCAGTCCACAGTCCACAGTCTTCAGTCCACAGTCTTCAGTCCACAGTCCACAGTCGTCAGTCCACAGTTGTCAGTTCACAGTCGTCAGTCCACAGTCGTCAGTCCTTTGTCGTTTCATTGCCGTGTGATATTGCCGGGGGGCTATTAAAAGGGTGGGATTTGCATTAGGTGCAGCGCACCGAAATATCATTCACCGGTATTAATATTACGGTGCGTTGCACCTTTTGGATAGGTACCGCTGTTGTCTTCTATAAATATTGCGTGGGTTCTGCCGCTTTATAATTGAAAGCCAGGCAAGGCAATTTTCAAACCTTTCCTATTATCCACCAAAGATCCAGCATAAATGGACGTTCACCGGAAGGTAAACACCCTAAAAATACTTTCCAACGCAAAGCTCAAATAACCAACTACATACAAATTGCATTAAAAATATTTTGTTTACCTTTTAAATCATTCCTGCTTGTATTTAATGAAAGTTATTAAAAAAACAACCATAAAAGCAAAAAGTCATGAAAACACAAAAAAGTAACTTAAACAGTTTTTTAAAAGGAGCCCTCTCCTTATTAATTGCATTCTTCCTTTTTACATCATTCACCTTCTCGCAAAGCGAAGCGCAGAAACAGATCCTACGCGATTTTGCCGCCCGCAAATCGGTTGAATACCACAAGAAGAAACAGGAGGCCGATAGTATTGCCAATGTGATAGGTATGTCAATACGAGGGCAGACGGAGGATGGCTCATATTATGAACTGCAGTATTTCGAGAATGGCCAGCCGGTTTACTACATTACCAAAAACCGTGAAGCGGCTGAAACCATTTCAACATATAAAGTTTGGCCGGGCGGGAGTGCAGGACTAAACCTTACTGGACTTGGGGTAACCCTTGGAATTTGGGATGGTGGAAGAGTCAGGCTTACACATCAGGAGTTTGGAGGCAGAGTTTCTCAAAATGATTCTGCCAATTCATTAAATGATCATGCAACACATGTAGCAGGAACAATGATAGCTGCCGGGACAGACCCGTTTGCAAAAGGAATGGCTCCTAATGCTCATCTTCGCGCCTTTGATTTTAATTTTGATTTGACCGAAATGGCAGTACAGGCAGCTGATGGACTATCATTATCAAACCATTCTTATGGGATTGCAGCCGGATGGGAATGGGGTGATTGGGCAACTCCGGACACAAACAACTGGCATTGGTTTGGAGATACCACTATCAATCTTTTTGAAGATTATAAATTTGGATTTTATAGTAATAATGCAAAAGAAACTGATGAATTAGCATATAGTTGTCCTGGTTACCTTATGGTAATTTGTGCAAGCAATGACAGAAGTGACAATCACAATGGAATACATTATGTCTTTGATAATGATCAGTTTAAATGGCAAAAACGATCAACAATGAGGTATCCGGATAGCAGCTTAAATGGATTTGGTTGTATACCTGGATTTGCTGTCGCAAAAAACATACTCACAGTTGGGGCAGTTGAGGACATTTGGTTTGGATATTCGGTTCCGGGGGATGTTGATCTGGCAGATTTTAGTAGTTGTGGCCCAACCGATGATGGGCGGATCAAACCTGATATTGTTGGAAATGGAGTCTTATTGTATTCTTCAACAGCAACTAATAATACGAGTTATGAGTTTATGTCCGGAACATCCATGGCAACGCCAAATGTATCAGGTTCGGTAGCGCTTTTAAACCAGCATTATAAAAACACCCATGCCAATGCCATATTAAGATCTGCTACCATGAAAGCATTGTTAATTCATTCGGCCGATGAAGCCGGTCTGAATAACGGGCCTGATTATAAGTTTGGCTGGGGATTGATGAATACGAAAAAAGCCGCTCAGATTATTACTGATGATACAGCAGGTTTACAAGGTCAGCATATCCGTGAACTTGTGCTGCAGGATGGAGAAACCATTGAACTGCGTATTTCACCAAAAGGAGTAGGTACTGTTAAAGTAACCATGGTCTGGACCGATCCGGCCGGAACGCCCCCTGCAATAAGTTTAAATCCAACCGATCTAATGCTGGTTAACGATTTGGATTTAAGGGTTGTAAAAAATGCATTTGGACAGGTCTATTATCCTTATCGCCTGAACCCATCGACACCGGAGGATCCTGCAAATACAGGTGACAATTATCGTGATAATGTGGAACAGGTAAAATTGGTGTCATCAGGAAGTTGTACACGGTATACCATAAAAGTTTCACACAAAGGAATTTTAGAAAATGGTATGCAACCATTTTCACTTATTGTTACAGGATGTGCTCAGAATGTAATTTTTGTAAAAAAGGATGCGCAAGGTAATAATGATGGTTCATCCTGGGATGATGCCTATAATGAATTAAGTGATGCTCTTGATTCCGTTGCATGGGGTCAGGATATCTGGGTGGCAAAAGGTGAATATTGTCCGCTCAGTCCATTGGGCGCCGGTAGGGAAAGGCACTTTAAAATGAAAAACTGTGTGGAAATATATGGTGGTTTTGAAGGGATAGAAATCCCGGCAACTTTTGATTTGAATGATCGTAATTTATCAGCTCATGAAACCATTCTGCATGGTGGAAGTAATCGTTATCATGTTTTTAGAAACAACAGCGTTGACTATACATCAGTGCTTGATGGTTTCACCATTACGCACGGAAATGCATCTGATCCCAACCCAAACCCACCCTCTGATGCAACCTTTGGTGCAGGTATGCATAATACCCTCTGTGCACAAAGAATTTTAAATTGCAAATTTATAAGCAACCATGCCACCGGATTGGGGGCAGGGATGTACAACAAAGAAAGCTCACCAACAATCATTAATTGTACTTTTAGTGGGAACTATGCACCAGATTGTGGCGGTGGAATGTATAATGAAAATGAAAGCTTCCCAACCATTATTAACTCGATATTTAGTGGAAATACAGCTACCCAGGGTGGAGGAATATGTAATAATGGTGGCGGGGCAAATATTTATAATACAACAATTTCAGGTAATCTGGCAGTAGGAATTGGTGATGGGGGAGGAATAGCCAATATTGTGGACTCCTACGCAACAACATATTTTTATAATAGTGTTATCTGGGGTAATAAAGTTGAAAAACCAAAACCCGGAACCAACGAATACTGGGGGCACGAGATGTATATTGGAAATTTATGCAAAGTTGAGTGTGAATTTTCCTGTTATCAATCAGGAGGGAATTATAATATATTTGGTACAGGTACTTTTAATTGCTATCCAAGTTGCATTAATTCAGATCCCCTATATATTGAACCCGAATCAGCAATGGCTGCCCCTACGATTAAGGGTAATTATAGGGTGTATCCTACATCACCTATTTTAAATGCAGGGAGTAATTATTATTTTTCTTATGCCTCCTGGGGAATGAATATAATAGACCATGATTGGAATAACCGGATAGTAAATGATACCATTGATATGGGTGCCTGGGAAGTTCCCAACGATTGCCCACCTCCCAAAAACCTGGCAGCAAAGAATATTTTTGGTTTTTTTGCTGATTTAATCTGGACACCTGGTGGATCGGAAACTGCCTGGAATGTTGAATATTCATTGAAGGGATTCCCGCAGGGATCAGGAACCATGAAAAGCAATATTTCTACCAATTCATTAGCAATTACAGGATTGATGTCCTACAGGGAATACGATTTTTACGTTCAGGCAATTTGTAGTGGCGGCAGTCCAAGTGATTGGGCCGGGCCTTTTACCTTCAAAACAACATCCATGGTCTTACCATTCATTGAGGAGTTTTATCAAGGTACATCCCCGGTTGGCTGGTCGCAGCTTCCGGATAACCGGGCAGGGATATGGGATATTTCTGCAACAGCGCTTGCCGGCGGCACTCCCAACGAAATGCATGCACACCACGATACCCTGAATGGCATTTCGCGTTTAATTTCGCCTGCAATCAGGACAACCGGCGTTAATAATCTGGTTTTACAGTTCAACACCTTTTTTGATGACCTGGCACCTGGTTTGACCCTTAAAATTCAATCGAGCAATGACGGGATAAACTGGACCGATGAAGGATGGTCCTATGCTTCAGGAAGTGGTGACATCCCGTCCGGGACAACCCTTACCCTTGTGATTTCCAATAACCTGGGAAACAACACCTGGCTTGCCTGGATCATGGAAGGGGATCATGAAAAATTTGAACACTGGTATATCGACAATGTGCAGGCTTTTGATAACAATCCATTGTATGTGACTGCAACAGTTTTTCCGGATCCGGTATGCAAGTGGGATACAGTTTACCTGGCTGCAGATGTTACCGGTGGATCAGGGAACTATTCCTTCATCTGGAACTCGTATCCATACGGCTTTGTTTCAGGTACGCAAAATACTAAGGATGCACCAGATGTTCCAACAACCTATGAAGTGGTGGTTTATGACGGATACAATACAGATACTGCTACTATAGGTGTAACGGTTATTCCAAACCCAACAGCCGATGCCGGCCCGGATGCCACGGTTAGTCCTTCGGGGATATTTACCGTGTCAGGAGCAAACGCATCTGATTACAGCGCGTTACAATGGAGCTCATCAGGTGATGGTACATTTAATGATCCAAGCCTGGTAAATCCCCTCTATGCACCCGGCAACAATGATATTGCCACTGCCCTTGCAACCCTTACTATGAGCCTCGATCCCATAAATCCCTGCACATTGATGATGTCGGATGATATGGAGCTTACCATTGCCGATTGCCATACGCTGTTTATTCCTGCCGGCAATACAGGGATTTCCAGCTATATGGAACCTTCAAATCCTGCAATAGATGTGATGTTTGCGTCCATGGGCAATGACCTTGATATCCTGATAGGTCTGAACGGTGTTTACTGGCCCGGCGCTACTACCAATACGCTTGTATATTGGAATTCCGGCAGGGGTTATGCCATTAAAGTTAACAAGGATGTGTTGTTTAACATTTGCGGATCACCGGTAACGCCAAATACAGCTTCCTTCGGCCAGGGTTGGAAGATCATTCCGGTTTTGAATACGGGGAATGTATTAACCGCCGCCCTCTTTACGGGGATATCAGATCCAATTGTTGCCAAGGAGATTGGCGGCACAAACGTTTACTGGCCTGCTGCCGGGGTAACCAGCCTGATGACACTGGAACCCGGCAAGGCCTATTTCCTCTTTACATCTGATCCCGTATCGTTGAATTACGGGGTAAAAAGTACTGCCTCCGGAATAAATCAACCATTTGTAAAGGCGGGATCACCCTGGAACGAAATTTCCAAAACGGCAGGATCACATCTGATTGCTTTGGATGATTTGGCTTTATCTCCGGGTGATTGCATCGGGGTTTTCAACCAGTCGGGATTGTGCTGTGGCTTTGATGAATGGGCGGGTAAACCGGAAGTGATCACCGTATTTGGGGATGATCCCACAACAAGTGAAATGGAGGGGATGCTTCCTGGTGAGGCCATGCTGTTCAGGCATTACGACTTTGAAACAAAATTTACAAAGGCTGTTTTTCCCGACTTCGAATCTTCACTGCCCGACTGGAACGGGACCTATGTTGACAATGGATTATCTAAAATTTCCCTGACAACATCGGTTGCTGAAACATTCTTTGAAACGGATGTCAGCATTTATCCCAATCCGGCAAACGATATGGTTAATATTGATTTTGGTGGTGATACATTTGAAGAGGGTCAGGTTCAGATAATCGACCTGAACGGACGTGTGGTATTTGAGCAAACTTTCCGGGATGTTTCAATCATTTCCCTGAACACCGGGCGGCTGGTGAGTGGAATGTATTATCTAACCATCAGGAATTCGAAATATCTTATCAATAAAAAACTGTTTATTATTTAACATGCAATTCTATTCTTGAATTGAAAAAGACGCCTTGTATTTGCAGGGCGTTTTTTTGTTGTGTCTTTTCGTTTTGTTTTTTTTTGACGTTTCTATGTCCGGTTTGCACCGGACGATGGAAAGTCATGCGAGATACTTTCCATCGTCCGGCCTTTGGCGGACATGGAAACGTATCGTTATTCAATAATCAATTGTTCTATCACCCTATCATCTTGCGGCTTCTCATGTAACGCCTTGAAATTATCGATATCATCAAAGTAATCGATCACTTCATCTTTTTTAATTTTAGTGGGTATTTCAGTAGTAATGGTCAAATACGATGTCCAGGGATAGTCAAGTGTGTGCTCCACAAAACCGTGTTTTACAGGATTTTGGTGTATGTAAATAATCATGTTTTGAAGATATCTGTGATTATCTATCAAGTTACGTTTAAAATTTTTCTCAAATAACGATCCTGTACGTTTATTTCGAAGGTTAAACCAGCGGGAATAGGAATTGAAGAAATGTTTGAATTGCTCTGTTGGAATCGGCTTTCGGGTGAAATTCTTATCTGGTTTATCAGGGAATGAGACTTTCCATTTTTGATGTAAAACTTCCGATTTCGATATTCTTGAATCTAAAAAACCGATATTTTCTTTTTCTTTGATACGTACCAACACATGAAAATGATTATTCATCAGGCACCAGGCAAAGGTATCAGCAACCGGATCGATAAAAATTGAATAGTTCTCCATGAAATGCAGGTACTCTTGTTCTTTACTAAAAATATTTTCGCTGTTATTGCCTCGGTTGAAGATGTGATAAAACTTTCCGTATTCTATGGGGATTTTCATTTTTAAATCATTTTTTGATTCTTCAAACAAAGATAGTATTTTTTATTCTCCATTTATTATGACGTTTCCAAGTCCGGTTAGCACCGGACGTTGGAAAGTCAAGTTTTTAGTCAGGTTTTCACCCACAAAGGCGAAAAACCCATCCATCTCTTTAAACTTTTCTCAGGAAGAAAAAGGGAATCTGTAATTCTAAATTATTTCTGAAAAGCACTACAATAAGGGGTTTCAGAAGTTCATAATTGCATATTTCATGTATTGCAAATTTTTATGGCACACCAGTTGACTTACCAAAATCAACAAATTATAATTAACCATAAAAAATTAAAGTCATGAAAACACAAAAATTTACAATTAGTCTGATTCTGCTGGTTTTATTCTCTTTAAGCCTTTTCGCAGAACGGGTTAGTGAAAATGATGCCAGCGCTGTTGGCAAAAATTACTACTGGGAAAACTCCCGCACGCTAAATCCCATCACTTACGATGCGATTGTTCCTGATCTTTTCACCACAATTACCATGGATGGAAAAGATCTGTATTATGTATTTAACATCAACAGAAGTGACGGCTTCGT
>JABMQA010001329.1 GCA_013203545.1 Bacteroidota bacterium | reverse complement strand
GTACGCGGTTTTGCAGACCGCTGCCTAACCACTCGGCCACGATACCATGTGATTTTCGGATTGCAAATGTAATACTTTTCGATTTATTGGCAATAAAACTTAATTGTCTTTTTTTAGGGAAAATTATTCCTGTTTTCCAATATCTTTGCAATTAAAAAATAAAATGCTAAGCAAACGATCATTGACCCCCTTGTTTCTATGTCTGTTTATCCTGGTCTCTTCCTGTGAACGGATTTTCGAATACACACCTTATTCGGCAGATGTTAAGGACAAGCGTAAATATACACGTGAGCAGAATTTTGAAAAACTCCGCAAAATCGAAGATGAAACGGCAGGTCAAAAAACCTTTAAAATAGCCCTTATCTCCGACAGCCATACCTCCTATAACAGCCTGGCAGAATCCATAAACCATATCAACCTTGATGAAGGGGTATTGTTTGTTATTCATGGCGGTGACATGACTGATGGGGGCATGATTGCTGAATACACCATCTTTTACCAGATCATGGAGAAGTTGAAAAGGCCCTCTTTCACTGTCATAGGAAACCACGATTGCCTGGCTAATGGCAGGGTGATATACAACGAACAGTATGGGCCTGAAAACTACGCCTTCATCTTCAAAAACTGCAAATTCATCTTTTTCAACAATGTGGTGTGGGAGTTGAATTATGAAGAACCCGACTGGAACTGGCTAATCAAGGAGTTGGAAGATAGCCATTCCTATGATAAAACATTTGTAATAGCTCATATTCCACCCTGGTCCGATCAGTTTTCACCTCTGGATACCTGGGCGTACAAAGCCATTTTGGACACCTCCAATGTTACCATGTCGATTCATGGTCATCACCATGATCATTACTATGGTCATTTTTTTGACGACAGCGTTCCCTATCTGGTGATCGGTTCACCTGACAAAGACATTTTTTGTAAACTAACCGTGGAACCCGATACGGTAATTATTGAAACAATAATATTTTAATGGCCATGAAAAAGTGTGCAAAATTTGTATTGCTGACAGGATTACTATTTACCATTGCTTCACATGTTACTGCTCAGGATACCATCATCCGTTATAAAAAGACCCTGGTTCCCAACTACATTAATTTCCAGTATGCCGGAAACTATGGCGCCTATATCCTGGGCACCGGGTATTTCATGAATAAAAAACAAACCGTGAACCTGGTTGTTGGCTATGGCTACACCTCCAAACACAAAGCTGCCACAAGAATTCACAATGTGTTTCTGAAAGGTATTCTAATTCCCATATCCTGGGAATTGAAAGAGGCCTGGTATCTTTCGGCACAGACAGGAATCACGATTAGCAGGCAGTTTTCCGGAGGCACCAATACCTTTACCAGACTTCCAAAAACTTACCCGGATGGTTATTATGCGCCTAATGCATTCCGTTTCCATTTTAACTTTGGAGGAAAGGTGAGGAAATATCTTGGCGAAGAGCGGTTCATTAAAGCCATCGATTTTTATATCGAAACCACAACCAATGACCTCTATTTAACCTACCTTTTCAAATCCAAGGAGGTAGCCCTTAGAAACATATTCAGCATGGCTTTTGGGATTAATCTAATCATCTTCGATAAAAATTAATTATTAATCCTAATTTTGCTGATCTTTTAAAAATTAAGGTATTGCAAACATTTTTTGAATATGGATGATAAACCAATGGATGATAACAAAGAAAAACAATCGGTAAACTTTATTGAAACCATTATCAATGAAGAGTTAAGTGAGGGTAAAAATGATGGCCGTATTCACACAAGGTTCCCACCGGAACCCAATGGATACCTCCATATCGGGCACGCCAAGTCGATTTTACTGAATTATGGTATTTCTCAAGAATATAAAGGTAAATTCAACCTCAGGTTTGATGATACCAACCCCACCAAAGAGGAACAGGAGTATGTTGATTCCATTCTTGAAGATGTAAAATGGCTGGGCGCCGACTGGGAAGACCGACTGTTTTTTGCTTCGGATTATTTTGATCAACTATATGAATGGGCTGAAAAAATTATAATGAATGGAAAAGCCTATGTAGATGACCAACCTGCAGAAAAGATCAGCGAACAACGTGGTACCCCAAGCAAGCCCGGTACAGAAAGTCCTTTCAGAAACCGCATCCCTGAAGAAAACCTCGACCTGTTCAGAAGAATGAAAGCCGGAGAATTCCCGAATGGGGCAAAGGTTCTCAGGGCAAAGGTCGATATGACCTCTCCCAATATGCACATGCGCGATCCGGTGATGTACCGTATACTTCATGCACATCACCACCGCACCGGTGACAAGTGGTGTTTATACCCCATGTACGACTGGGCCCATGGTGAATCGGATTACCTGGAAGGAATAACACACTCCATCTGTACCCTTGAGTTTGAAGTACACCGCCCACTCTACGACTGGTTTGTTGATCAGATTCAGGAGGCTGAATACAGGCCGAGGCAAATCGAGTTTGCCCGCCTCAACCTGAGTTATACGGTGATGAGTAAGCGTAAACTGCTGGAACTCGTTAAAGAGGGTTATGTTAACGGATGGGATGACCCGAGAATGCCCACCATTTCAGGGTTGCGCCGCCGTGGTTATACACCGGAATCCCTCAAAATATTTGCTGAGAAAGTGGGCGTTGCAAAACGAAACAATGTGATTGATGTGGCACTGCTCGAACACAGTGTCCGAGAAGATCTCAACAAGAAAGCCTCACGTGTGATGGCGGTTCTTGATCCGCTCAAAGTGATCATCACAAATTATCCTGAAAATGAAACGGAAATTCTAAGGGCTGAAAACAACCCAGAGGATCCGGATGCCGGGTACCGCGACCTCCCTTTTTCCAATGAGGTATATATTGAGCGTAGCGACTTTATGACCGACCCGCCGAAGAAATATTTCAGGCTTGCGCCCGGACGTGAAGTACGATTGAAAAATGCATACATCATCAAATGTGAAGATTATAAAACCGATGAAGTGACTGGTGAAATAGTTGAAGTGTATTGCACCTACGACCCTGAAAGCAAGAGCGGCGGCGCGGGAAGCCAGAGAAAAGTAAAGGGAACGCTGCACTGGGTTTCGGCACAACACGCCATTGATGCAGAGGTCAGGCAATTCGACCGCCTGTTTAAAAATGAAGATCCTGAGAATGTGGAAGCGGGTCAGGATTATAAGGCAAATCTCAATCCCGATTCACTCACCATTATGAAGGCCTGTAAAGTGGAGCCCGGGCTCAGGGACGTTAATCCGGGTGATAAATTCCAGTTTCAGCGGATGGGATATTTTTGTGTGGACACCGACAGTACACCTGAAATGCCTGTTTTTAACAGAACGGTTCCACTCAGGGATCCATGGTCAAAAATGTCTTCAAAAAAGTAACCTGTATTCAGGGTGCCGGAAAAACCGAATGCCATTTGCTGCCTTTTGCCCCTTCTATAAACATTTGGTGCCTAAGGCACAATTCCGCTCATTCAGGAAACTTTGAAAAAACAAGTAGTGTGCAATTTGTCGTACACCCTTACTTTACCTTCCTGAACATTGGCCTTACCAAAGCAATAACGGCAACAACTGCCCATGTTCCCTCAAGAATAACAAACGGTTTGAACCCGATCAATACCGAAGCATAACAAGCCATTCCAGCCCCGAAAAGATTGAGGAGAATGTATGTTTTTCCCTCCTAATCGATGATCCTGAAAAGGTTTAGGAAAAAAGCCAACAGTAAGAAGCTTACCCCGGCCATTCCAAATATGTCTGCAATGTTCATATCAAAGATTTTGATTCTTCTCCTGGCAAAAATACATTTTCTCAAATGTAACAATATTAACTGTTCTGCGTCAAATAACCATCGTGATGCTCACCAACAAAAAAAAGACATGTTGAAACATTTCTTCACCACATCAATTCGTAGCCTTTTTAAGCAAAAAGGATATCTATTCATTAATGTTCTTGGTCTTGCAGTAGGGTTAACCTGTTTTATGCTGATTGCGCTTTATGTGTTGAATGAGTTGAGTTACGACAGGTTTAATACAAAGGTTGACCGGATTTACCGTGTCAAAATCAAGGGTCAAATGTCTGGCCAGGAGCTAAACCAGGCCATCACAGCTGCCCCTATGGCCAAAGCGCTGATAACTGATTATCCTGAAGTTGAAAGTGTGACGCGGTTTGCAAAATTCGGGGCATGGTTGATCCAATACAACGAAAAAAGCTTTAATGAAGACCATGTGGTCTTTGCCGATTCATCATTCTTCGATGTATTTGATTACCTGTTGTTGAGGGGAAACCCGCATACGGCACTTGATAAACCGCGCTCGATGATCCTGACTGAGGAGACGGCAAAAAGATATTTTGGCGATGAAGATCCGATAGGTAAAAGCCTGAAAGTAGAAGAAGATACTGTACATTACCTGGTTACCGGAGTGATGCAAAATCCACCAGAAAATGCCCATTTTCATTTTGATATGCTGGGTTCATTAAATTCATTGCGCAATTCGATGAACAACAACTGGGTGAGCCACAATTATTATACATACATCGTGGTGAAGGATGGGGTTTCAATAAACCAACTCGAAGAAAAGCTACAGGATATGGTGGTTAAATATGTTGGCCCCCAGCTCAAACAAATCCTCGGAATAAGCCTGGATGACTTTAAAAATGCCGGAAATTTCTTCGGATATTATCTGCAACCGTTAAAGGATATCCATTTACGATCGGATTTGCAGGAAGAATTTGAACCCAACGGGAACATGTCATACGTTTATATGTTTTCGATTATTGCAGTTTTGATACTCATTATTGCCATCATAAATTTCGTCAACCTGGCCACGGCAAAATCTTCGACACGTGCAAAAGAGGTGGGTCTGAAAAAGGTGGTTGGCGCTACCCGGCAGCGATTAATCCTTCAGTTTACCGGGGAGTCGCTTATGCTCTCCGTATTTGCTACTCTTATTGCACTTTTGGCTACAAAAATTGTATTGCCAAATTTCAACAACCTGATAGGTCTGACCCTGACAACTGATTTTTTAGTCAGTCTCCCCGGAATATCTTTTCTGGTTCTGCTAACGGTGTTTGTCGGAATCATGGCCGGTTTATATCCCGCCTTTGTGCTGGCTGCTTTTAAATCAGGTGATGCCTTGAAAGGTAAAGTCCGGTCAGGGGTAAGAACCAGTTGGTTGAGAAGTGTTTTTGTGGTGGTCCAGTTCACAATTTCCATAGCAATTATTATTGGGGCGATTGTGGTTTTCAAACAATTGGATTTTATGCAAAACAAGGATTTGGGTTTTGATAAGGAACAACTCCTGATCGTCCGCCGGCCCGATGCATTGAATAACCACCTTGAATCCTTTAAAAATGATCTATTACAAAATTCCAACATCAAAGCGGTGGCAAACTCAAGGGCAATACCGGGAAAAGAATATTCAAACAATGGTATGATGAAAGCTGATGATCCTCAAAAAAACACCTTTTTACTCATGCAAAACAGGGTAAGTTTTGATTATCCGTCAACCCTGGGCCTTGATCTTGTTGAAGGCCGGTTTTTTTCAAAAGATTTTGGAACGGATTCCACCGCCATCATCATTAATGAAGCGGCGGTAAAACTGTTTGGATTCGACGAACCCCTTGGAAAAAGAATTCTGCAACCCGGGGGACAGGATTTTATTAGCCGTCCAATTATTGGGGTGGTAAAGGACTATCACATCGAATCGCTTCATAAAAAAATTGAGCCATCCTGTCTTACCGTCATGTATGGTAACCAAGAGGGTTATATGAGTATTCGTTTGAATGTATCTGACTTAAAAGAAACGCTTGGCTTTATTGAGCAAACCTGGGCCAGCTATACATCAAAGCAACCATTCCAGTATTTTTTCTTTGATGAAGATTATAACACTCTTTACACAGCCGAAATGAAAACCGGGAAGATCTTCACCCTTTTTGCGATGCTTGCCATATTTATTGCCTGTCTGGGTTTGGTTGGTCTGATCGCCTTTACTGCCGCTGTTCGAACAAAAGAAATCGGGGTTAGAAAGGTGTTGGGAGCCAGCGTGTCCGGTATTGTTGCACTGCTGTCACGTGAGATTTTAAAGCTCATCGTCATATCAACAATTATTGCATGGCCGATTGCCTGGTGGCTTTCTAAACGATGGCTCGAAGGTTTCGAAAACCAGGTGGATATCGGCCCCCAGGTATATATTTTATCCACTGGTATTGCCCTTGCCGTTGGGTGGCTTGCTGTAAGCCTTCAGGCAGTTAAAGCGGCCTATACCAATCCGGCTGATGCGTTGAGGTCAGAATAGTGTTTTCTCTCTGCTGGCATTCGGCTGATCCGCCAGCCTGTGGAGATGTCTGGCGGATCCTACGAAATGACGTAAAAAATTCTTAATGAGACAGCTAACTGAGTAAGTATGTCTTAGAAGCTGTCTAAAAATGGATGGAGAAATAAATAGCCCCGTCCTTTAGGTCGGGGAAAATGAAATTGATCTATTGTGGGAAGCAAAATCCAGAAAAATTTAGTTTTAAATTTCAAATTT
>JABMQA010001328.1 GCA_013203545.1 Bacteroidota bacterium | reverse complement strand
ATATTGCGTTTGGAGACGCTAAGGTAAGTAAAGAATCTATGGTTTTTCTAAAGAATAACATAATCCCAAATAACCGGCAGGTCACAAAATCCGGATTGATTGACAAGGTGCGGTGCACCGGAATAATGAATTTCCGGATACCATATTACAAGTATCAGCTGCGTTCTTTGTCAGGTATGCGGCAATATAATCCTTGGTATGACCGGGGGTTCCGTTCCCTGAAATCATTTAAGGCCCATCCCTCCATCATGCGAATAACTCTTCCCCTTTAATGTTTCAAATAAAATGGATTTCTACCTAAAATTATCTACAAAAGCGAAGGTATGGGAATAAAATTAGTTTTTCCTAAAACACCATAATACACCTTATCTTGAATGACCGTAGGGATTTTAAGGACGAACGTTGAATCTGATCGAACATTCGTTATGCTACATATGTAAATAGATGGTGTTTGTGAAATATTTTTGATGGGTATATCCTGAAAATTTATTACCTTACCGCCATCAATCAAACGATGGTTTATAAATCCCAAAGGAAATGAAAAAAATATTATTTCTCTTTACAGCAATTGCATTCTTTGGCAGTGCATCTTTTTCTCAGTTACAATTCTTCCCCGATGCCGTTGACTTCGGCCAGGTAACCTCCGGCCAGTCCGACACAGTGGAAGTGGTTTTTACTTCCGAGATTACACAAAACATTACATTGAGTGCGCTGACCACACCCTTTTCTGCTGATCCTCAATCCTTCTTTATGGATAATGACAGTGTACAGATCATCATGGTGGTTTTCCAGCCACAGGATCTGGGAATTTACCAGCAGACCATAACAGCTACCGGAGATGTTTTTGGTGAGACTACCCTGACACTTACCGGTGAAGGAATTGAGGCAAACATAGCTGTTACTCCCCTTTCTTATGACTTTGGCGGTGTGCGTCTCAATTCAACCGACAGCACCAGTTTCAGCATTAGCAACACCGGAACCGGCGATCTGTTATGTGATTTTGAAGTTAATAACCAGTATTTTGATTTAAACAAAAATACCCTCATTGTTCCATCTGGCGGGCAGGGCAGTCTCACTGTATATTTTACCCCTGAATTTCTGGATAGTGAAAGTGCCGTATTGGCCATTATCTCCAATGATCCCAATAATGCACTCGTGCAAATACCCCTTACCGGTTTTGGTGTAAATGAAATATCCGGGAGTGTTAGTGGTGTGTGGCACAAGGATAACAGCCCCTATACCTTTGTGGGCAATGTGAACGTGCCTTATGATGATACACTGACTATTATGCCAGGTGTGGAAATTAACATGGGTGAAAATGATTTTAGGATTTTTGGCAAATTGGTTTGCAATGGATTAGATGGGGATAGTATCCGGTTTAACGGAACTGGCGTTTTACAATTTAGTTCACAATATCCAAATGATTCGATTCAATATGTGGTGATTGATGGGGATACAACATCGAGTGAGGGATTATTTATTGAAACATATGGTTTAAAGATTGGAAAATCAAAAATATTGGCCAATCAAATTGAAAATATAAACAATGCAGATACATTTTACGATAATTTTGAAGATGGGATATGGGAGGATAGTTGGATCAAATCAGACGATGGCATTATTCAAATTAATTCGGGATATGTAGGATACGGAATGAGAATTTCTGGTGATGGATGTGAGGCGACCTCTTTACCAATTATTGTGGCAAAAGAAGGTAATTTAAACATTTCCCTGATGGCCAAAACTATTTCAAGTGGGGTTGGAAATGTAATCTTCCGTTGGAAAAGAAATTCTGACAATTGGACTAGTTTTTATTATGGTACAGGACAGTGGGATTGGGAAAAAATTTACGTACAAACAAATGAGAAGTTTTTACCTAATGACACATTAAAAATTCAAATATCGAATAGTGGTTATAATCATACTACCTATATTGATAATGTTGAAGTTGGAATTGGAAACTTTATTATACACATCTCTGATACTGAAATTGATTTACATTCGATAAACCAATATGTTTCGGTACATGATGATTCATTTAGCTTGGCTTTATGCGGGACAAATATTTCTTTGGTTGAAAACATAGAAACTTGGTTCGATAATAGCAGTATTTTTATTCAAAACTCGAACATTCAACATTCTGGATATAATGCAATAAGAACAAATGGCAACGAATCAAAATTTTTTGCTGATTCTTTAGATATTTCAAGTGTTTCTGGAACGGCACTATATACGATTGGTGAAAAATCTGATATAGAAATTTTGAATTCAAGGTTGTCCAATATTGCAGGTATAGCAATTAAAACAAATGGTAACGAATCAAATATCTATGCTGAATTTTTAGATATTTCAAATGTTTCTGGTTTTGCGCTTTTTTCTAATGGAGATAATTCTATCATCAATCTTTCAAATTCATATCTTTCAAATCTTTCAAGTCAAGCAATTACTACATATGGATATGAATCAAACGTTTTTGTTCAAAATTCAATCATTAGCAATTGTTTAAACATTGGTATTTTTACATCAAAAAATTCCAGTGACATAACTGTAAATAATTCTGTTATTTCTAATTGTAGTTTTGATGCCATCCAATCTGGAGGAAAATACGAAATCATTTATTCAACCATCCTGAATAATGGAGGCATGGGGGCTTTCGTAGGAAACCCCGACGCCTCCTCCATATTCAACTCCATCATCTGCCTTAACAACGGCAGTTTCGGCAATCAAATACAATCCGGCATTTACCAGGAATACTCCAAAACGGCGGGCGATCCCAAGTTCGCCGATTCTCTGGGGCATCTTCTTTCCAACTCTCCCTGCGTGGATGCTGCCGATCCCACCGACCAGGATTCATTGATGCCGCAGGGACTGGGAACGGTAAGAGCGGATATGGGAGCCTACGGTGGTCCGGGTAACTGGATATGGGGAGGCGAGCCGGTACCATCGGGGGAACCATCAATAACAGATATTAAAGATATACCGCAGGATGAAGGCGGCTATGTGCTGTTGCAATTCGAAGGCAGTATTTTCGATTACGTTCACTCGGGCTACAACATCGACCATTATTCATTCTGGCGTACTTCAACACTGCAAAAGGGTGATGCAGCAGCAGCACCTCAGAAACCCAACGGGGACACATTCGGGCATAACCGCGAATTCTGGGAAAAGCTGGGCGATATGTCGGCACAGGGTTTTGAGGAGTATGGATACTCCGCCGAAACTTATGGGGACTCCATGCCTGGTCAGGTGATCTGGACCAAATTCATTGTGATTGCACATGCGGATGAATACGAACAATATTGGATCAGTGAACCCGACAGCGCCTATTCCATTGACAATTTGGCCCCGGGCATTCCGCAAAACCTCACCGGTAATTTAACATTCAGCAACTACCGGTT
>JABMQA010001327.1 GCA_013203545.1 Bacteroidota bacterium | reverse complement strand
GATTCAACGTTCGTCCTTAAAATCTCTACGTTTGTTCAGGATATAAGAAGTTTTTGATTTTGAAGAAAATTTCAAAATTTTTTAATAATAACCCAAACCCCCAAAGTGGGATGGTGTTCTTGTAATCCATTTCAATATCTTTCAATGCTAACAACGAAATTCAGGTTCTCCGCAGCAACAAGATTATTTTCTAAAATCAAATGAATGACATTGGAAAGTCGCTCATGATATTTTGCCATTTATAAACTGCAAAAACAATTAAATTATGCCATTCACCAATTACAAAATGCGAAATATTTCACCCCATATTGTTACCCCCACCAAAAAAAAAGCCCTGAACTTTTTAATTTACAGAGCTTTATGATTTGTTTGTGTGCCCAGAACAGGAATCGAACCTGCACTCCCTTGCGGAAACTAGTCCCTGAAACTAGCGCGTCTACCAATTCCGCCATCTGGGCTAACGGGACGCAAAAGTAATGCTTTATCTTTTTCCCGCAAGATATTTTTTCATTATTTCCTTCCCGGATACACCTTCAATGCCTCTTCCAGGGCTTTCATAGCATGTTTCAGATCTTCAACGTTCAGCACATAACTGATCCTTACCTCATCCATACCCCTGCCTTTTGTCGAATAGAAACCTGTAGCCGGAGCCATCATCACCGTTTCGTTATTATAGTTGAAATCCTCCAGCAACCACTGACAGAAAAAATCCGAATCATCAATGGGTAATTGGGCGACAACATAAAAAGCACCGGTGGGTTTTGGGCAAAAGGCCCCTTTTATATTGTTAATGGCTTCGTAAACCGTATCGCGCCGTTTGTGATATTCTTCCAGAACTTCCGTAAAATAGGCATCCGGAGTATCTATGGCGGCCTCTGCGGCAACCTGTCCGAAACTTGGCGGGCTTAACCTGGCCTGGGCAAACTTCATGGCCGACAGCATCAGCTCCTTGTTTTTCGAGATCATAACCCCTACCCTTGCGCCGCACATGCTATATCGCTTTGATACCGAATCGATCAACACAACATGGTTTTCGAGACCATCGAGGTGCATTACCGAGTGGTGTTCTTTTCCATCATAGCAAAATTCCCGGTAAACCTCATCAGCAATCAGGAACAAATCATATTTCAAAGCCAGGTCCCTCAGGGTGGTCAACTCATCCATATTGTACAGATAACCTGTTGGATTGTTGGGATTACATACCAGAATGGCTTTGGTCCTGTTTGTAATGGCCTTCTCAAACTCGCTGATCGGCGGAAGCGCAAACCCGCTCTCAATGGTTGAATCGATGGGCACTACATTTATACCCGCATTGATTGCAAAGCCATTGTAATTGGCGTAAAAAGGTTCGGGGATAATGATTTCATCACCGGGATCCATGATGGATTGCATAGTAAACAACAATGCTTCCGATGCCCCTGCACCCACAATAATCTCGTCAGGGTTTACATCAATGTTAAATTTCCTGTAATATTCAGCAAGTTTCTCGCGATAGCTCGCATTACCTGCCGAGTGGCTGTATGCAACCAGTGGTTCGGGATAATTTTTCACAGCTTGCAGGGCTGCTTCAGGGGTTTTTATATCAGGCTGGCCAATATTCAAATGGTAAACCTTTACACCTCTCTTTTTGGCTGCTTCTGCATAGGGCACAAGTTTCCTGATGGGAGAAGCCGGCATCATTTTTCCTTTTTGTGATAAGCTAGGCATTTTTCGACAATTTTTTGCGTGAATAAAATAAAAAACCCGGCCATTTTGACCGGGTACAAAGTTCAATAATTTTTTATTAATAGTTCAATATCGAACCTTATTTAATGTGATGTCAAACAACTATTTCTGCCCGACTGACTTTGGCTTTTCAGGAGCAGCAGATTCCTGCTTTTTAACAACCTGACCCTTTATTCTTAAAACCACATTTTTAGTGGTTGCATTAGATTGAACCGTGATGGTTTTGTTGATTTTACCAACCCTGTTGGTCTTGTACTCAACATAAATGACATCGCTTTGTCCCGGGAGGATGGGCTCACGTGGCCATTTGGGCACTGTACATCCACAGGACGAACGAACATTGGTAAGAATTAATGGTTCTTTACCGGTGTTGGTGAAGTTAAATTCACATTTCCCATCGCCCTGGTATTGAACTGTTCCATAATCATGTACAGTTTTATCAAAGGCAATCTCCGGCGCATTTGGATTTTTAACCGGGGCTTCAGTTGCTGGCTTAGTTTGCCCAATAGCAGCAAATACAACAAACATAAATGTAGCAATCAAAATGACGGCTTTTTTCATGGTTTAAACGATTTTATGTTAAACTTTAGTTAATTTTCTTATTTCCACATACAAAGGTATTAAATAATCATTAACAAAATCAAATATCCAGACAAATCAAATTGATATTTTTTAGGTTGGTTTTGCTTAAGAACAATCAATCAAATTGTTGTACAGGATAATTTATATCCAATTTTAATAAATCTTTTCGTTATTTTGGGCTGCATTCTAATTTATAAAACATGAAATACAATCATTTCTTTTCAACATTGGGCAGTATGGTCATTATCCTTATGATTATCTCGTGCTCTTCAACAAAAAAAAACACCATGTCTCCCGGAGAAAATAACCAAAATTCAGTAGGGGTACCGTCTCCTCCGGTAATAATCTACAAAACAAAGGTGGATTATTCAGATAAAGTACCGGTAACATTATCAGATGATAAGACGAAAATCACCTCTTTCCCTGCCACATCCGATATCAAAATCAACAATAAATATACGTTCCCTACCAAATTGGAAAACGGATTTCTGCTTGACAACCGAGGTATTGGAAAAAATTCGGTTTTTCTCCGCTTCTCCTACGATGATTACTATACCATGGACAACATTCCCAATGCGGAGCGATTAATGAATTATATCATTGATAAAGATCCCTTCACGGAAATGTATGAATGTGGTAAAAAGGGCGACTACACCTCGCTTGAAGAAGGCCTTAACAAACTCATCAAGGAGGGTGGCCTTAAGAAATGTAAAAAGTTGATCGGAAAAAAGTGAACTAAAGCACTTAGAGTTTGTGCCGAAGGCATGCATTTGGCAGAGTGAGCTAAAGTACTTAGAAACTGTCTAAAAATGATATTTAAATTTGAT
>JABMQA010001326.1 GCA_013203545.1 Bacteroidota bacterium | reverse complement strand
GGTCAGGGTATCATATCCCGTCGGATTTTTCCAGTTTTCAATTGTTTGCAAACCTTTATTGGCTGCCCTTCTCCATAAATTTATCGAATCTTTTGGGTAGGGAAGAACATAAAATATTTCCAGGTCATATTTCTTCCGGATGTTATTTTTTTGATCCCATCCGGCTAATTCGGCATATTGGTAATAACACAATGGGCACCATAAATCCTCCAACACTTTGCCACGTGGGAATACCAGAAGCACATTCTTCGTACCCCTAAAATCAGACATGCTTACCACTTCACCCTGATAGCTTGTTAAGGTAAAGTCCCCCATGGTTTCACCCAGGCCTACAGGTTCAAGAACAGAAGTTTGAGTAAAACCGTTTGGACTGGTGAGCGTCAAAATTGAAGCAATCATTAGCAATAATAAAAATTGGATTTTCATAAGTAATAGTTTTTCGTGAATTTATTAATCATGCAAATTAAATTTAAATATAGTTCATAAGGGTTCAGACCAATCGGTTTGGACAACAAAACAAGTACTTTTTTTCGTATCTTTACCTCCGCAACATCAACCTTTTTGCCCGATGAAAATTAAATTACCAATACTGGTTTGTGTATTATTTTTCTTTCAACTTTTGCATTCTCTTGATCAAATCCACATCGAAATGAAAAAGATCAATGTGGACAGCCTGTTGCAGATTATACCTGATTTAGAAGGCACCAAAAGAATTGATGCAAGAAACAGATTTGCCTTTGCCCTTTGTAGTGATTTTCCCGACAGCAGCATCGCTATTGTGAACAATACCATTGCAATTTCTAAAAAGCTTGAATATCAAAAAGGCCTGGCAGATGCTTATTTTAACCTCGGAAATAGTTATTTCTTCATGGACAGCATCAAACCAATGGTGTTAAATTACCTGCATGCTTTGCGGCTTTACGAAGACCTGGAGCCCTCAATTGAGACGGGGTTGACGCTTTACCAGTTGACCATTGTGAACCGGCTTACAGGAAGGTACGAAAAGGCAATATCCTATTGCAGAAAAGCATTGCAAGTTTATCGGCTACTTGGTGAATACCAGCATGAAATTGATGCTACTTACGTTTTAGGTGGAATATTCAGGAGAATGGATAATAGGGATTCATCACTTTTTTATTATGACAAAGCATTGGAAATCCTGGAAAAATACCCCAATAACTTTTTGCTCGGAAGTGTCTACAATGACTATGGATTGTTTTATTTAATCGAATCCTGGCAAGGAAACAAAAGTGAAGAATTATTGCAGGAAGGCATTCAGTGGTTTTTTAAATGCTGGGAATTGGATAAGAAACACCACCACCCGGCTGCCGATATGGCAACACCAATATATAATATTGGTTCTTTCTACCTTTCAACAGGCACAAATGAAAATATCAACAAAGGGCTTGCGCATTTAATGCTTGCAAAAAGCATTGTGGATACTGCTGTTTCAAACATACATACTGAGCTAATGGTTTATCGGCAACTTGCACGGATAGAGAAACGAAAGGGACACATTAACGAGGCTATTGCTTTGTACAATACAGGGATTAGCAAAGCTGATAATGACATGGCAAAGTTTTCGATAAGAAATTATCACGATCCCCAAATGGCCTATGCCGATGAATATTATACCCGACAGTACAAGGGTATGTGTTATGAAGAATTATTTGAGATTTACAGGGAAATCGGGGATTATAAGGCTGCGCTGGAATACTTTATATTGAGTGAGAAAGCTACTGAAGAGATCTACCTTGAAGAGAACAGCAGGCTGATCGCCATACTCGAAGCCGACTCAGAAACCGAAAAAATCCAAAGCCGGATCGATATGCTGGCAAAGGACAATGAATTGAAAACATTAAAGATCGACCAGTCCAGGACCTTTAATTACGGACTGGCAGGTATGATTATCATTTTGGTGCTGGTTGGGCTGCTTTTCCTCAGGCAGAATAAGATGAAGAATGAACATAAAACTGTGCTACTGGAGCAAAAGCTACTTCGCCTGCAAATGAACCCGCATTTTATTTTCAATGCACTATCAAACATTCTGAATTTTATAGATGGAAAGGAAAATGCTAAAGCATCCAATTATTTAACCACTTTTAGTAAACTTTTACGCACCACACTGGAAAGCACCCGGCAGGATTTAGTCCCTTTTGAAAAGGAAGTCGGCAGTCTGAAGAATTACCTCGAACTGCAAAAGCTCAGGTACGGCAACAAATTCGATTATGCCATTGAAGTGGATGAAGGTATTGATGAAGAAGACTTGTCCATTCCGCCTATGCTGGTGCAGCCTTTTATCGAAAATGCCATCGAACACGGAATACGACATAAAAAGACGCCGGGCCGGATTGATGTTAGGTTTTTCCTCGTAGGTAAAAAAATCCTTTGTGAAGTGGAAGATGATGGCGTTGGCCGTGAAAAGGCCTGGGAAACCGAGGTAACAGAAAGAAGCGGGCACAAGTCGCTGGCCACAGAGATCATCAAAGACCGGATCAAAACCCTCAACAAGAAGTTCAGGCAAAAGATTCAACTTGAGATTATCGATAAAAAGTCGGAAACCCTGGAAGCATTGGGGACAAAGGTGGTACTGGATATACCGTATGCGTGAAGAAGTGAACTAAAGTTGGAAGTGTCTAAAGTGAACTAAAGTTGGGAGTGCCTGAAGTTAAGGGTGGGTAATTATCAAACATCTAATATCTCAGATCGGACATCTTATATCCTTGCCTGTTCCTAACGGATTTTTCTGATGGTCATTAAATTTTTCCTAATTCAGAATAAAACCTTATTTTTACATTTACATTTGTAAAAATCCAGCGCTATGATCCGTACCCTCATCATTGATGATGAAGCCAACAACCGGCAACGGTTGTCAAACATCATAAGGGAACACTTCCATAACATTTCGGTTATCGGGGAAGCAGATGGCGTTGAATCCGGATTGCAGGCCATCCGGAACCTCAACCCCGAATTGCTGTTGCTGGATATTAGGATGGCCGATGGTGATGCTTTCGATCTGCTGGAAAAAATTGAATCCGTCACCTTTAAGATCATATTTATTACTGCCTACGAGGAGTATGCCCTCAAAGCCATTAAATTCAGCGCCCTCGATTACCTGCTGAAACCGGTATCAGTTGACGATCTTCGGACTGCCTTAGAAAAGCTGGAAAACCAGATACTGACCGAACTAAAGCTTCAATTGGCCACCCTACAAAACAACATTAACTCGCCCAAACACAAAACCCTGGTTTTACGTACCGCCGAAAAGATCTACCTCATCGAAACGCAGGACATCATCCGATGCGAATCCGATCGAAACTACACTTACTTTTTTGTGAACGAGCAACGCAAACACATTGTTTCCCAACCCATGAAAGACTTTGAGGATCTCCTTGAAGAATTCGGATTCGTCAGGATTCACAAATCCCACATGGTTAACATGTCGTATATCGATAGTTTCGACAAAGCCGATGGCGGCTCCATTGTCCTCAAAGACAAAACCGAACTGCCCGTTGCCAGGAGGAAAAAGAACGAACTGCTGGAACGGTTTTCCCGGCTTTAAGTCCCAACTCTTTGAGTTTACACCATTTTTTACATTCACATCCAGCTCAGCCTGCCTACTCCACCCTGCAACTTTCCTCCTTACCGTTCATCCGCACATTCTTACCGCAGGGTAAAAAACTGCTGCCATAGGGTCATTTACCCAAAATTTCACACTTATTCTATTGTAATTTCACTTCTTTAAAATGTTTAATTCAATTTAACAAAGGGAGGTTATCATGAAAAGAATTTTTTTAAGTATGCTGATTTTTCTGATTTGTGTTCCATTTACGATTGGACAAACAAATAATCTAAAAGAAAACCGGAAAGGATCACTACTTGGAACAGGTATCGGCTTCAACAAATATAAAACCTCATGGATTTATGGGGATTGGGGTAATCAAAAGCGTCCTTATCATGGATTTTCAAGAACAGGGATTTATGCAGAATATGAGTATCGGTCATTATTTAAACCGGGTACAATTCAATTCGATTTGAATGTCAATCTGTTTTTTGGCTTAGCAGGTAAGACCATGGATTACTGGACAACTGATGATGAAACGATCTCAGATGGCGGTGCAACCGTCAGTGGTGGGGTATTGTTGAAAGCTGCAATACCTATCCAGATACTATCTACAACCTTAATGACACCCTATACGGGTTGCGGATTTCAGTATATCGGACTTGGATCAAATGGGAAAGGTGTGAGTAACCTTATAAACCAGGAATATAGATATGATGAAGGATGGTATGAATCCATCTTTGGAGTGCCCTGGATATTGGGTGTTGAGGTGGATTTAGGTAAGTATGTGTTTTCTGTTGAATATGGGTTATTAATAGGGGGTGGCACCTCCACAAGCTGGGATCCTGCAGGTCCCGATGTTGAACAGCATGATAACCCTGAAATGAACACTATTTCAATTGGGGTAGGATTCAAATTATAGTTTCAACCATTAATCAACACAAAAATTGTTAGTATTTCTAAAAATTTAAATAGGAGGTGTAAAATGAAAACTTTTTCAGCAACAGGTCTATTATTTATTATTGGATTACTTCTTATTTCATCATGTGGATTCCAGACCGGAATAGTATCAGAGTTCAAGGGTGATGTAATTGATGAAAACCAAACAAATTTTAAATACGGCCGTGCCTGGGTACGATCCTTTAAACATGAGAATATCGGATCGGTTACGAGTATGTATGCCACAAACGCTTATGGTGGTGCAGCTTCAGGAGTAGCTGTAGAAAGAAATTCAACAGAGCGGCCTTCACATGAAATTATTTCAGTTGTTAGAAATTCTGGCGTATTTGAATCTGTTACACCGGTTCCAACCGAGATTCCTTATGATTTTATTATTGAAGGAGCAATTGATGCAAAATGGAAGGATCCCTGGTGGAATTGGCCGCAATTAATTACTTTGTGGATTCATACATGGATTCTTCCTACCCTTGGAAGAAACCTTGTTTGTGAAACAGAAATCGTTGTTCTTGATAAAAATTACAATCCCGTATATTCAGCAACGGTTAATTACACAAAGAAATACATTGCTCAGATTTGGTGGCATTTTAGTCATGGTGGAGCTTTTGATGAAGGATCAAATGTAAAAGTCTATGAAGAGGCCCTTGAATATACTTTTAATCAAATCCGAGCCGATATGGCGCAAGCTCTTCAAGAATATCTGGATTTTCAAGAACATGCAAATAATACTGGAAATATTCAAGGTAACTGAAAAAGATAAAGAACAGGAAGCCACCGGAAAACAGTAATCAACCAACATAAGAAGGAGATCATCATGAAACAATTAGGCTTCATTCCGAGCATTGACTTTAGCTCCTTGATTTCGTATATTTGCACAAATTAAAAAATGAATCGCCATGAAAAAATTAATGCTCATTCTTATTACAATTCACTTTTCACTCCTCACCAATCACTCTTTCTCCCAACCTTGCTTTCCTGAGGGTATAGCATTTACCTCCCAATCACAGATCAATAATTTTCAAACCCTCTATCCCGATTGCACCGAGATAGAAGGGAATGTGGCAATTTATGGATCATCAATTTCAAATCTTAACGGACTAAGCGTTCTGACATCTATTGGTGGTTTTCTAATGATCGGTACGATTGATCAAAATATGGGTAACCCATTACTCACCGGCCTGGAAGGTTTAGGTAATTTGACCTTGATAGGTGACGGCCTTACGATTAGTAAAAACAGAGCCTTAGTAAGCTTACAAGGTCTTAATAACCTTAATTTCATTGGAGGCCAACTCGATATTCAGAAGAATATTTCTTTAATCACCCTGGAAGGGCTGGAGGCTTTGACTCATGTTGAGGAAGAATTAGATATATGGGATAATATGGCATTGATCAGCTTAAACGGTCTTGAGAACCTTATCGAGTTTAGCGGTTATTTATTTATTTATGGCAACAACAGCCTGGCAAGTTTATCAGGTCTTGACAATATAACTTCTACCGAAACTTTAACGATTGGTTTAAACATATCTCTGGCCAGTATTTCGGCACTTGGAAATCTATCCACCGTTGGAGGGAACCTTAGCATATACGATAACTGGGCTCTTTCAACGCTTTCAGGTTTAGAAAACCTGACTTCAATCGGGGAGGACCTTAAGATAAATAATATTGATGCACTAATAAATTTGAATGCTTTGAGTAATTTATCTGAAGTCGGGGGAGGTATCTATATCTCAGATAACGATGCCCTGATCAATTTAGAGGGGCTCGAAAACATCACCTCTATTCCGGGAGATTTGAGTATTGGATTGATCCAGGGACGAGGGTCATATGAAAAGAGTGTGGGGAATCCATCACTCTTAAGCTTATCCGGGCTCAATAACCTGATTGCAGTTGGAGGAAATTTAACAATTATCGATAATGCCGTTTTGCAGAGTTTGTCAGGCCTGGAAAATCTAACTTCAATTGCCGGAAGTTTGACTATTGGGACGTATGCAGGATACAAGACCTATTTTTGTTTAGGAAACCCATCCCTGAAAAACCTTGATGGTTTAAATAACTTAGCTTCAGTTGGTGGTGATTTTAATTTACACTGCAACGATTCTTTAAAAAGTATGGCAGGGTTGGAAAGCCTGACCTCGATTGCCGGAAATCTAACGATTGGTGAGTATATTGATAATTCCTGGGGAACATTACATGCCGGTAATCCCCAACTAACTTCTTTATCGGGATTAGAAAATATTGAGGCGAACTCAATTGTAAATCTACAAATTATCGAAAACTTTTCCTTAACCAATTGCGAAGTTCAGAGTATCTGTGATTATCTGGCAGCCCCAAATGGTACAATCGAAATCCACGACAACGCCCCTGGTTGTAACAGTCCTTTAGAAGTGATAGAAGCCTGTGATTCGATAACTTCAGTCCGGGAATTAAGCTTTGAAGATACTTTTGCCATTTCACCAAATCCAATCCGCTCAACTGCTTTAATTGAATACCCGCTGCATCAAAGCTCACCCGTCACTTTGCAAATCCTTGACATCAGCGGCCGGGTTATTGAAACCCTTGCAGATGAACAACAACAAGCAGGAAATCAAACCGTGGCATTTGATGCAACCGGTTTAAAGCCGGGAGTTTATTTCTGTGTACTTAAAACCAGCGAAGGAATACAAACGAAGAAAATTATAAAACTTTAAAAAAAGTCAGCAGTCCACAGAAAGCAGTCCACAGTCAGTATTCAACAGCATACTGCCGACTGCCAGCTGGAGACTGCTGACTGGAGACAGCCTGCATCATTTAATTCTATCTTCAGGTAGCGTTAGATTTATAATAAATCAGAGTAAAACAGCCCGGAAAATATTTCAATAAACTTTTTTTATCGAAAGAATAATTGTAATTTTGTATAAAACTTGACCATGGAAAAAGTAAAATATGTACTTGTTTTAATCTTTGGGTGGTTATTCATAAATTTAACTTATGCCCAATGCATTCCGGGAGATGAAACTAGCTGCCCGGATCCGGAAAATAATGGTGAAGTCTGCCCGGATTCATTGCCCAATGCCAATGTCAACCAGTATTATGAGCAGGTATTCACTATCTTGGCACCGCCTCAATACACCGATTCGGTCCTGGGCGTGACGGTCGATTTGCATCACCTCAAGCTTCTTAATGTGGGCAACCTCCCACCGGGAATTGGATGGGTGAGCAATACTCAGGATAGCGTTTTTATGGTTGGCACCTACTATTGTGTACTTCTTGATGGAACACCAACTGAGAAAGGAGAATTTCCCCTTGAAATAGAAGTGGAAGTGTATATCTCATTTTTGGGCAACCCCATTCTTGCCGACACGATTATTGATTCAACTTCACTGACTATTAATGTTACTGATCCCAGTAGTATTCATGAATTTGAGTCATCAACCTTCAGCGTAACCGGAGCCAGTCCAAATCCGTTTCAGGATTTTCTGAATATTGGATTTACCATCCTGTCTCCCGGTGAGATTAAATTTGAACTGTTTGATGTGATGGGGAATAAAATAGACGACCACAGGCAATTTTATCAACCTGGAGAAAATAACTATTGCCTTAAAAACAAAAATCTGAAACCCGGCTTGTATGTTTATTCTATTTCCGATAATACCAATCGGTACACAGCACGGGTGATCAGCATCGAATGACCTTAAATTGATTTGGGCTGTGTTTAAATTATACGATTTGGGATCAGATAGCTTTACAAAAATTCTGCTTTTAATTTTCACCACATTATTTCTGCATGATTTTCTTACAGCACAAAACGCTATCATTTCAGGTAATGTAGAGGATGGCGTCACCAGGGAAACACTGGTAGGTGTAAATATTGTGGTTGATAACCTTACAGGTGTTTCAACCGATATAAACGGTAATTACCGGCTTGAAGTCGAGCCCGGAAATTACACCATAAAATACAGGTACATCGGGTATAAAAGCCATACAGAAAGCCTGTCAGTTGCAGCTGGTGATTCTGTTACGTTAAACATAAATTTAATAAAGCAATCCATTGAACTCGACATGGCTGTTGTATCGGCAGGGAAGTTTGAACAGCGTCTTTCTGACATTACCGTTTCCATGGAGATCATCAAACCGGAGTTTATTGAAAACACCAACACCGTGAATATGGAAACAGCCATCAATCAGATGCCAGGTATTGACGTGTTGGATGGACAGGCCAGTATCAGGGGAGGAAGCGGCTACAGCTACGGTTCAGGCAGCCGGGTAATGGTATTGGTAGATGATTTACCAATTTTAACAGCAGATGTTGCTGAAGTGAAATGGAATTTTCTGCCCGTTGAAAATATCGAGCAGGTTGAGATATTGAAAGGAGCTTCATCCGCTTTATATGGTTCATCGGCAATGAACGGGGTAATCAATATTCGGACATCATACCCGGATAATCAACCCAAAACTACCATTCATTTGTTTGGAGGTACCTATTTTAAACCCCATCGCAAAGAAATGGCCTGGTGGTGGAAGTCAAATCCTGTTTTTGGTGGGATAAGTTTTTCCGATTCCAGAAAACTGGGGTCCGTTGATCTGGTTACAGGATTTAATGCATACAATAATCCGGGATACCGTGAAAATAATTTTGAAGAAAGAATCAGGGCCAATGTACGGTTCCGGCACAGGCCAAAAGATGTACCGGGACTTTCGTATGGATTGAACTCGAATATACAATGGCAATACACTTCAGATTTTTTTATCTGGCAGGATGCCGATTCCGGGGCTTTTTTGCAATTACCCGATGTTGTTACACCTACACACGGTTTCAGATGGAATATTGACCCCTGGATTTCTTACTTTGACCATAATAACAACCGACACAAATTTACTTCCCGGTTTTACAAAGTACAAAACAGGTTTGAAAAAAACCCTGACAAAAATAACGGATCAGACTTATATTACGGAGAATACCAGTTCCAGAAAACGTTTAAAGAAAAATTAAACTGGACGATTGGAATGATGGGATTATATGGAGTAACCAATGCTGAATTGTATGGAGATCATTACAATTCAAACATTGCATTGTTTACTCAGGCCGATTACCAATTTCACCCACGATTTTCGGCTTCTTTGGGATTCAGATGGGAACGCTACACTTTAGATCATACTAATGAAGAATCCGGTCCGGTAGTGCGTGCAGGAATAAACTACAAAGCAGCTGAATACACATATTTCAGGGCTTCTTACGGACAGGGCTACCGGTTCCCGTCTATTGCTGAAAAATATACCGCTACCAGTCTGGGAAGTGTAAATATTTTTCCTAATCCGGGGTTGAAATCCGAAACAGGTTGGGGCGCAGAGATTGGAATTAAGCAGGGAATCAGGTTAGGAGATTGGAAAGGCTTTATTGACTTCGCAGCTTTCTGGACAGAATACAGCGATATGATTGAATTTACTTTTGGTTTGTGGGTAACCGATTCAACCCAGGTACCTACATTGGATGATATTGGTTTTAAGTCACTGAATGTTGGTAAAGCCCGTATCAATGGAATTGACCTGGGTATTAACGGTTCAGGTAAAATTGGCAGGATACCTTTAACGCTTTTTGCTGGGTACACCTATATGAATCCCGTTGATTTGAGCGCCGACACACTTGAAAATAATATTCTCAAATATCGTTATAAGCACTCAGTAAAAGGTGATGCCGGTATTCGTATAAAATGGTTTGGTGCCGGTTTAAGTGTCATCTATAATAGTTTCATGGAACGTATCGATGAAGCATTTGAAGAAGAAATCCTGGGGCAATATATTTTTAAAGGATTAAAGGATTACAGGCAAATGAACAACAGGGGTTTCATTGTTTTGGATCTTAGATTATCATGGCAGGTTAGTGAAAAGATAAGAATCTCATTTCTTCTTAAGAATATGTTTAATGAGGAATATATGGGCCGGCCCGGAGATATTCAGCCACCTCGCAATTTTACAGTGCAGTTTATGGCAAGGCTTTAGCTACGCAGAACTATTTATTTCTGCACCCTGAAAACCGGCCAGGGAGTACAAACGAGAAAAATGATAAAACTTTAAAAGGCCGGCGGTTCTCACACGAAAGCTATCTTGTTCAATCGGCAGTAAATTATATGTATCAGCTACTGGCTACCAACAGCGGACTGAAGAAGGCCGAGTTAAAAAAATGAAAGTAATATCAACCCGGCTATATGGGTTTGTTTAACATTTTTTTCAACAAAATACTTGATATTCAATCAATTTCTTTGTATATTTCGATGTTTTTTCATTTCATCAATACTAAACACAAACGACTTATGAAAAAATTAGCATTAACATTCGTGTTTCTCATATCAGCATTATTGATATTTGCCCAGCCACCGCAGGCCTTCAACTACCAGGCCATCGCCCGTAACACTGACGGAAATGCTCTGCCCGGGCAAATCATCACCTTAAAGATTACTATACAGGAGTATCCTGAATATCCGCCACAGACAGTTTATGTCGAAACTCAATCTACGTTTACCGATCCAATGGGGCTATTCAGCATTGCAGTGGGTACTGGTGTGGTTCAGTTCGGTGTATTCCAGGATATTGATTGGGGGATAGGCAACTACTTACTACATCTTATGATTGATCCTGAGGGAGGGACTAATTTTCAATACTTCGCCGCCATGCAATTGCAGAGCGTTCCCTATGCTTTATATGCCGAATCATCCGGGATGGATAATGATTGGATAACTAATGGTGATAACCTGTCCTCTGCGGTTATCGGTAATGTGGGAATTGGCACCGAAACACCTCAGGCTAAATTATCTGTGTTTGGGGGAGTACGTGCAAGCAACGACGAAACCGAAAGCGATTACCTGGAAATGAAACATGGAGCCAGTAATGCTTACCTCAATTGGGGAGGTGCAAGTAACCTGGATTTCAGGTTTGATGGAAACACCCTGATGAGAGTTTTCCCTGATGGACGGATCGCACTTGGTGCAGATTATGCAGCCAGCTCGGCACTTCTTCAGCTCAACAGCACCACTAAAGGCTTCAGGCCACCCACAATGAACGCAAGCAAAGTAGCTGCATAGTCTATCCAAAAGGAGGTTTGATGGCATACAACAAGTCCGATGACCACCTTTATGTTTTCAGGGAAGATCAGGGGTATAAGTGGCAGCAGCTTAAGTATGATGATGTTACCATTGAACCATGGGAATGTGGGGATGAAATGATTGACTTCCGGGACCAAAACATATATGAAACTGTAAAAATTGGTGAACAATGCTGGATGGCTGAAAACCTGAATACCGGTGACCGGATTGATGGTATATTCTATCAAACCGACAACCAAACAATTGAAAAGTATTGCTATGATGATAATGAAGACAATTGTGACACTTATGGTGGATTGTATCAGTGGGAGGAAGCCATGCAATATGCAACAACTAAAGGTAGTCAGGGAATTTGCCCCGAAGGATGGCATATTCCTACTGATGAAGAATTAAAACAACTGGAAGGTGAAGTTGATACACAATACAATTACCCGGATCCTGAATGGGATGATGTTGGTTGGCGTGGACACGATGCCGGACTTAACCTTAAGTCCACAGCCGATTGGACGAACAATGGCAACGGAACAGACTTATATGGCTTTTCCGCGCTACCCGGTGGCTACCGTTACCTTGGTGATTTCACCTATCTGGGCTACCTCGGCATCTGGTGGTCTTCCACGGAGAACTCAGCCCTCAATGCCTGGAGCCGAGCATTGGGCTATAGCTTCGGCCAGTCGAACCGTCTCGGCATGAATAAGGATAATGGTTACAGTGTGCGCTGCTTGAGAGATTAATGGGTTGTTTGACTATTTTTTATTTAACAATTATTCCGCGAAGCGGTCAATTCAATTAGGTTTCATAATAAATATTAAAGATATGAAAGTGTTAACAGTTTTTTGTGCAATAATCACAATTAGTGCAACATTATTTGCCCAGGCTCCCCAAGCTTTTAATTACCAGGCTATCGCACGGGATGCAAGTGGAAATGCTATGGCGGAAAAAACCATCGCACTTCAAATTTCTATTTTGCTTGACAACGATCCGGCACAGGTAATATATGTCGAAATCCAGGTTCCGCTTACCGATCAAATGGGATTATTCAACATTGCAGTTGGGTATGGTGATGTTCAGTCAGGAGAATTCCAGGATATAGATTGGGGAAACGGCACCTACTTTTTGCAGGTGGAAATTGATCCGGAAGGAGGAACAAACTTCCAGTACCTGGGCAGTATGCAATTGCTGAGTGTTCCTTTTGCCCTATATGCCGATGCATCCGGTGGTGATGCCGACTGGAGTCTTTCCGGAGATAATATGTCTTCTGCTCCCACAGGAAATGTGGGAATAGGAACTGAAACTCCCCAGGCTAAGCTGTCCGTAATCGGAGGTATAAAGTCAAGCAATAACGAAGCGGGAACCGATTACCTGGAGTTGAAACACGGCGCCAATAATGCCTCCCTTAAATGGGGAGGGACAGGAGATCTTGATTTCAGGTATGAAGGGAATACCCTGATGTCAATATTCCAGGATGGCAGGATAGGCTTAGGAGCTGACTATGCAGCCAGTTCAGCCATTCTTCAATTGAACAGTTCAACCAGGGGTTTTCGTCCTCCCAAAATGAGTGCCAGTAAAATCGCCGCCATTGAAGATCCGAAAAATGGCTTGATGGTTTTTAACAATACCGATGAACATCTGTATGTTTTCAGGGAAAACGAGGGAGGAGTGTGGCAACGGTTGAAGTATGATGATGAGCAAATAGAACCAGAACCATGGGAATGTGGAGATGCAATTATAGATCAGAGGGATCAGACTTCATACAGTACAGTACAAATTAGTGAACAGTGCTGGATGGCCGAAAACCTGAATATTGGAGACAAGATTGATGGCATAAATGATCAGACCGATAATCAGACAATTGAGAAATATTGCTTTGATGATAATGAAGTCAATTGTGATACTTATGGCGGATTATATCAGTGGGATGAAGCAATGAAATATACTGTGGTTGAAGGTAGTCAGGGAATTTGCCCTGAAAACTGGCACATTCCTACTGATGAAGAATGGAAAATGCTTGAAGGTGAAGTTGACAGCCAATGGGGTTACCCTGATCCCGAATGGGATAATACCGGTATACGTGGACTTGATGTTGGACTTAACCTTAAATCCACATTCGGGTGGGATGGCAATGGCAACGGAACCGACTCATATGGCTTCAGGGCTTTGCCCGGTGGCTGGCATAATCACTATGGGACGTTCGAAAACCTCGGCTATTATTGTAGATGGTGGACATCGAGTGAGGGATTTGGAACGGGTGGCGCATGGTCCCGATCCCAAGGCTACGACTGGGATGGCTCCAGCCGGTACTGGACCGACTTTGTGAAAAGCGGGCGTTCCATCCGTTGCCTTAAGGACTAATGACCTTTACACTTTTTTACAATAAAAATATAGAGTCATGAAAATATTAATAATTGTATGTATAACCAGCTTAATCACAGTAAGTTTATTTGCACAGGTCCCCCAGGCCATACATTACCAGACAGTAGCCAGGGATACATCAGGCAATCCACTTGTGAACCAATCATTGGGAATAGAAATTTCAATTATGCAGGGTGACCCGGCCGGTCCGGCAGTGTATGTGGAAACCTACAATGCTACAACCAATGAGTTTGGTTTGGCCACCATCAAAATTGGCATGGGAACGGTTGTGTTGGGTAATTTTGCTGATATCCCCTGGAGTGAAGACCGCTTCTTCCTGCAACTTGGGATGGATACCAAGGGTGGTACAGATTTTAAGATGAAGGGAAATCTTGAATTATTGAGTGTGCCCTATGCTCTGTACGCCGATTCCACCGGTAGCGACAACGACTGGCTGGTAGTTGACGAAAATATGTCATCAACATTAAGTGGTAATGTGGGGATAGGGACGGATATTCCAGGTGAAAAACTTTCTGTTATCGGGGCAATAAGGTCCAGTTACGATGATACGGAAACAGACTACCTGGAAATGAAACATACGCCCTATAATGCTATTGTTAATTGGGGAGGTAGCGGGAATCTTGATTTCAGGTATGAAGGCAACACCCTGATGACCATTTTACAGAATGGCAGCATAGGCATTGGAGCAAACTATGCAGCCTCCTCAGCCTTGCTACAGTTGAATTCCAACACCCAGGGATTCAGGCCTCCCAAAATGAGTGCCAGCAAGATCGCGGCAATCGTAAACCCAAAAGGCGGGCTCATTGTTTTCAATAATACCGACGGGCATTACTACGTATTCCGTGAAAACCATGGGAATGTCTGGCAACGCCTGGCACTGGATGAAGGTACAATTAACCCCCCATTTCAATGTGGCAATCCATTCCTGGATGAACGGAATAATAAAACCTATGGAACAATCTGGATCGGTGAACAGTGTTGGATGACCGAAAATTTAGACATTGGTGATCAGATACCGGGCTATCAGCAGCAGAGTAACAATGGAAATCTGGAAAAGTATTGTTATGATGAACTCAATATTAACTGCGAAACATATGGTGGTTTATATCAATGGGGCGAGGTCATGCAATACGCAACTACACCCGGAGGACAGGGCATTTGCCCGGAGGGCTGGCACATACCTTCGGATGAAGAATTGTGTACACTTGAAAATTATGTGGATGCTGGTAATGTATCGTGTGCCTCATTTTTTTGGCGTGGGACCGATTGTGGGTTAAATTTGAAAGCTCTGTACGGATGGAATAATAACGGTAACGGAACCGATGCATTTGATTTTACCGCACTGCCGGGTGGCGCCTTTTCTGATGGTAATTTTACCAATGTTGGTGATAATGCTTACTTTTGGTCTTCCACCGAATCTGATGAAAACATGGCAGGAGTTCGTATATTGGACGCAATTGGTGATAAAATTGGCAGGTACAATCTTGAGTGGGATTATGGATTCAGTGTACGTTGTATGTATGATGAGCTGGCCCCGAATGAGCCTCCGGAGCCACCCTCTTCTCCAACTCCGGGGAATGGAGCCACTAACCAATCCGCTGACACTGATCTTGGTTGGATATGCTCAGACCCAGAAGGTGATCCTCTGAATTATGATGTCTTGTTTGGGCTTGATCCGAATCCGCCAGTAGTGGCATCAGGAATCATAGAGAATAATTACGATCCGGGAATCATGGAAAATGGTACAGTATATTACTGGAAAATTATTGCCCACGATGACCATGGTAACACCACCGAAGGACCTGTTTGGAGTTTTGAAATAGTTGACTGCGCTGGTTTAGAACCAATAGCTGTTTTCTGTATCAATGGCAACCTTGCAGAAACAGGGTCGGTATGGGAATTTTGCGGAAGTCCTCTCACTGAGATTGCTCTCTGTGATATTTTGCAGGGAACTGGGCCATTTACCGTTTGTTATACAATTAATAACGGACCGGAAGAATGTGTTACGGTAGATGAGGGAAATGAAATATTCAATGACTTTCTTTCACCGGGCAATTATGAATTCCAGATAAATTCAATTGTTGATGTAACAGGTTGTGCTGCTTCAACCAACATTCCATACCAAATCACTATAAAAAACTATGAATATCCACACGGTGAATTCTGTGTAAATGGTGAAACCGGTCAGGAATTCGATGTTTGTGAAAACACATTGGTTGATATGACACTTTGCGAAATTGTTCAGGGTGTGGGCCCGTTTGAAGTTTGCTGGAAATTAAACGATGGGGATACTGAATGTACTATTGTTGATTTAGGAGAATCACTTTTCACGGATTTTCTGCCGTCTGGCAATAACCTCATCGAAATTGTCTCTATTACTGAAATAAGCGGAAATGAATGCTATACTTTATACGGTATCTACGATATATTTGTTAACATCCAACCAGAGCCAATAGCCAATGCAGGAGGTGATCAAACAATTTGTGATATTGAAGCCCCGGTTTATTTGAACGGAAATTGCCAAAACCACGCTGCATTAAATTGGGTTACTTCGGGAGATGGTTACTTCGAAGATGAATTTTCCTGTAATACATATTACCATCCGGGTACCTATGATATAATAAATGGTATCGTGAACCTATACCTTGATTTAGCACCAATTTACCCATGCTACTCAGTTGTAACAGATGTCGCGTCACTTATTATTGTTCAAAGTACTGAGGCTTACGCAGGCGAAGATGTCACCTACTGTCAAAGTTTGGATGGTTATCTGGTTTCTGATGCATCCGCTTCCAATTATCAGTCAATCGAATGGACGACCAGCGGGGATGGGTATTTTAATGATCCGACAATTATTAACCCGACCTATTTCCATGGTTCGTCAGATCTCATAAATGGTGAAGCCTCACTTTCTCTTATAGCCCATGCTTTTGATCCATGTACAGATATTATAGATGAAATGGTGTTAACTATTCAGCGGATACCTCAAATCGTGGTGGAACCTCAGCAAATCTTTTGTCAGGGTTGGGCTGCATACTTTGAAACCGTCATTATTAATAGCTCCGGTGTATTTTGGTATACCACTAATGGCACAGGTTATTTTGAAAATCAATTTTCACCCGATGCCATCTATTTTCCTTCACCCATGGATTATTTGGAGGAATATATTGAGATTATTTTAGAAGTTTATTCTATTGATCCATGCGCTTATTTTTTTGAAGAGACCTATTTTATTTATTTCATAGAACCTCCGGCAGTAATTGCAGGTGGAGATCTCACATTTTGTGAAAGTGAAAACGGATACCACCTAAATGATGCCACTGCTTCCGGATTTTCCTCTGTGCAATGGACAACCACCGGGGACGGATCCTTTGACGATGCTACAATGGTCAATCCCGTATATTTCCATGGTCCGTTGGATTATGAGAATGGGGGCACAACACTTACACTCACAGCCTATCCCAATGATCCGTGTATTAATCCTGCGGTGGATGAAACGGCATTATCAATTCAGAGATTGCCTTCTGTTGAAGCAGGTCCTGATCAAACTATGTGTCAGGGTGAGGAAGTTCAACTCTCGGCTGTTGCTGAAGACTACTCATCCCTGCAATGGTTTAGTGAAATGGGGGCCGGCTATTTTATAAATCCTTTTGAGCCGGATGCAGTTTATGTTCCTGCACCATTGGACTATGAAACGGGTTCAGTGGAAATAGTAATTAACCTTGTATCTATTGATCCTTGTGCTACTGTTGCTGTATGGGATGTGTTGTATTTGTATTTCTATGACTCGCCTTACGCTTACGCCGGCCCCGACCAACCCAATTTGGAAGGAACATCCACAATCCTGGAAGGCAATGACCCACCAACCGGAGGAAATGGTTTGTGGAGCATCCTGAGCGGCGAAGAAGGTACAATTGAAGAACCGGATAATCCAAATAGTTTATTCACAGGACAAAGTGGAAATTTTTACCAGCTCCAATGGACCATTACCGATGAAAACAATTGCTGGAACAACGATACGGTTTCTGTCAATTTCGTACCATCATGGTTTTGTGGTGATGAACTGGAGGATAGCCGGGACCAGGAAATATATCCCACCACACCTATTGGTAACCAGTGCTGGATGGGTAAAAACCTGGCTTACCTGCCGGATGTCAGTCCGCCAGAACAGGGATCAGATACCGATCCATATTATTATGTATACGGGTACAATGGAAGCAATGTTACGGATGCCAAAGCCACGACAAATTATCAAACTTATGGTGTACTGTATAACTGGCCTGCTGCAACAACGGCCTGTCCACCAACCGGCGGATGGCATTTGCCGGACGATGAGGAGATAAAAGTTCTTGAAGGTACGGTTGACAGTCAGTACCCGGTTGGTGATCCGGTATGGAATACGACAGGCTACCGGGGAGAAGATGCGGGAGAAAATCTGAAAGCTACCTCAGGCTGGAATTTCAATGGCAATGGGTTGGATTTATTCGATTTTACTGCTTTACCGGGTGGCAACCGGGATAAGGATGGAGGATTTGAAAATATTGGTAGTCGGGGCCGCTGGTGGTCTTCATCGGAGCAACAGACAACAAATGCCTGGTACCGGAAACTATACCGGGGATTTGATAATATTGGCCGCGATTACGAAGACAGGGAATTTGGTTATAGTGTGCGATGCCTGTGGGATGAAGATATTCCAAATTTGCCCCCAGATCAACCTACTGATCCACTTCCTCAAAACGGATCCACGGAACATTCAATCAATGTTGATCTTTCATGGGGTTGTACCGATCCTGAAGGTGATCCTTTAACTTTTGATGTTTATTTTGGATTGAATCCTGATCCACAGATTTTGGCTACAGGAATATCACTGCCAACATTTGATCTAGGGTTCCTGCAAAATAATTCTGAATATTTCTGGATGATTGTTGCTCATGATGATCAAAATCATACTACAGAGGGACCAGTCTGGAGTTTTGCAACTGTCGCCTGGTCATGCGGAGAGCCTTTGGCTGATAGCCGGAACGAATTATACTATAACACCGTACAAATTAACGATCAATGCTGGATGGCTGAAAACCTGAATATAGGTGATCATGTGTACGAATATATTGGGATGAGTGATAATGGCGTAATAGAAAAGTACTGTTATTTCGGACAGGAGGAATATTGTGATATCTATGGCGGACATTACACATGGGGTGAAATAATGAATTATACTACCACTCCGGGAATTCAGGGTATTTGTCCTTCAGGTTGGAATCTGCCTGAAGACAATGACTGGCAATTATTGGCTGATTACCTTGGGGGAACAGAAATTGCAGGAGGAAAACTGAAGAGTGAGGGAATCCGGGAGGATGAAACAGGATTATGGTTTGCACCAAATACCGGAGCCAATAATAACAGTGGCTTTACCGGTCTTCCTGCCGGTGTAGTCGATGCCAATACCTGGGGTGAAGGCTACTTTACCCGCTTCTGGTCCTCCTCGTATGAACCTGATGTTTTTGGCTGGGAACTTTCATATGATAAAGCCCTTTTTGAGAAAAAAATAAGCATTGAAGCCTGGTCTGTACGATGCCTCAAAGAATGAACAAATAAAATCACTGACACAAAACTGATTTCAAATCTTAAAGGAGTGCCACCGGGAGTTTATTTCTGCATCTTAAAAACCAGTGTAGGCATGCAAACGGCAAAAATGATAAAACTATAAACAGGTTTCCAGGGGTTCAACTGCTTCAAGATCAGGGTTCATATCCGGTTAATCCCTCATCAATATCGTAGCATTGTCACCCACAACTATGGCACTTCCGGCAACAAACATATGAATTGCATGAAGAGTCACCGTAAATCCGCAATCTTCCAGCTGCCAGGATTCTCCCCCGTAGGAACTGATAAGAATGGTACCGTTTTCTCCCACCGCTATACCATTGCTATAATCGATGAACACCACATCGTTAAAAGTTTCATTTATGCCTGATGGCAGAAGTTCGTAACTGGTGCCGCCGTCGATGGTTTTTTCCAGCGTACCGTCGCCCACCCATAAATTAAACAGACCTGCTACCCAGCCGGTGTTAAAATCAATAAAGGAAACGGCTAAATAGGTTGTATTGTGCAGGCCTGTCTGGGTTTGTTGCCATGTAATGCCGGCATCAACGGTGTGCAAAACCCTGGAGCCTGCGATATGGCCCGTTGTCGAATCCAGGAAACAAACATCATAATAACTTCCAAAATTCGC
>JABMQA010001325.1 GCA_013203545.1 Bacteroidota bacterium | reverse complement strand
GTTGAAAACAATTATGGTTGCCATGCTACCGACTCAATTTGGGTTGAAGAGCATCCCAAACCAAATTTAAGCCTTCCTGCAATGGTCTCTTGTTGCGAAGGTGAAGCAGCTACTATTGATGCAGGTATTGGATTTATTGATTATTTATGGTCAACAGGTGATTCCATAAATTCCATCACTGTTACAATGCCAGGTATGTACTGGATTACAGTAATGAATCAATTCGGATGCGAAGCAAGCGATACTGTAAATGTTTTCATGTACCCAACCCCTAACCTGAACATTCCACCAATGGTCTCAATCTGCGACGGTGATCCAGCAATACTGGATGCCGGTGAAGGTTTCACTAACTATTACTGGTCAACAGGGGATACAACAAGCACTATCATTGTGAGCGATCCGGGGAATTATGATGTGACTGTTTTGAATGAATTTGGATGTTCGGCTTCAGCAGAGGTCGTCGTTGATGTCTCCTCAACCCCCGAGATAAACCTTCCGGTTGAAGCAGTTTTATGTTTCGGTTCATCGGCTTTGCTGGATGCAGGTAACGAGTTCTTTACATACTTATGGTCAACCGGGGATACCAACAGAATAACCTGGGTAACTACACCGGGTGCGTACTGGTTGAAAGTAAGCAATGCGGGAGGGTGTGAAAACAGCGATACCATGGAGGTAATACAATTTCCACAACCGGGGTTTTTATCTGTAAATATGCCAACCGCCGGCACAATTGTATTGGAAGGAATTGATGGAACGCCACCGTATGAATTTGCCATCGAAGGTAATAACTATCAACTTTCCAACGAATTTATCGGATTGTTTCCGGGAAGTTACACTTTTTACATTCGCGATTTCAATGGTTGTGAGAATGATACGCTGGCAATAATACCGGAAATGCCTATAGAAATTCCCAACTTCTTCACTCCAAATGGTGACAATATTCACGATACATGGGAGATTGAGGGTTTATATCAATTTCCTGATGCAATGGTTATGATCTTCGACAGGTATGGAAAACTACTTATCACTTATAAAGGCGCCGATAAGGGTTGGGACGGTACCTATAATAATCAGCCCGTCCCTTCAGACACTTATTGGTATCAGGTTTCATTTAATGACGGGCAGCCGGCAATTGCGGGAGATGTAACAATAAAAAGATAACGCATGAAAAAAATTCTGTTTACTGTTATTTTGCTGGTAAGTTTTTTTGGATTACAATCACAGGAGCTACAGTTATTTCAATATTACCTGCTGAACCCCTATCTGATGAATCCTGCTATGGCTGGTTACAACCAACAAACAGAAATCAGGGCAACACTTGCACAACAATGGATAGGTATTGCGGGTGCACCTTCAACGCAAAGTATTTCGGCGCATACGAACCTTGGTAAGGGACTGGGATTTGGCGGATATTTATATAACGACAAAAACGGATTGAACAAGGAAACCGGGTTCAACCTAACTGGTGCATATCATATCGAACTTGGCGAAAACCAGAAACTGTTAAAAGTAAGAAAACTAAGTTTCGGATTGGGTGTATCGGGGTTTCAACATACCGTAAACCTTGCAGAATTTACGGAGCACGATTATGATCCGGCTGTTGATGGAGCCGAAAAGAGTGCCTTTGCTATGGATTTCAATGTTGGGACCTTTTTTAGATATGACGGATTATTTGCCGGCTTCTCGGCGGCTGGTTTTGGCTTTCAAAAACTTTCCATCTACAATGATGCAACAGAACCAAACTTTCCAACACATCTCTTTTTAAATGTTGGTTACCTCTTTTCTTCAGCAGAAAAACTTTTAATCCAGCCATCGGTGGTATATAAATTCAACACCAATAAGCATCATCAAATCGACATCAATCTTAAAGCAATTTACCTTCAACTGAATAATCAGCAATATTGGATTGCCATGTCACTCAGGAGAAACCTGGATAAAGACCATCCACAGTTCCTCGATTTGATTGCAATGGCGGGATTGAATTACAGTGGATTTTTGTTTGCTTATGCATATGACTTTGGTTTATCGGAATTAAACAGCTCACATTCGGGATCACACCAAATCATGTTGGGATTCAGCTTAAAAAGAGCGAAAAAACATTGCATTACATGCCCGGTTTTTTAATCCAAAAGAACAAAATCCTCCTTGGTAACCCCGCATATCGGGCAGGTCCAGTTGTCAGGAATATCCTCGAAAGCAGTGCCCGGTGCAATACCTGCCGGCGGATCGCCTTCAACAGGATCGTAAATGTATCCACAAACTGTGCATTTGTATTTTTGTAAACCCGCCGGTTCAGTTGAATCCGGTTCAGCGGATTTTTCAACCACTTTCTCATCAGGTTTTTTCTCCTTGCTGATATAGGTTGGGGAATTTTCAGGAGATATGCCTTTAATTACATCCCTGTAATGTGCATAGGTTAGCGGCAGCGCGTGATCGTTGATGATCTCACCATCCAGAACCCTTCCAACAAACAGAATATGCGTTCCGATTTCATGGATTACTTCTACTTTGCATTCGAACCAGGCTATAGAGTTGTCCAAAACAATGGGTACTCCCGTACTGCCGGTTTTAAAACCAGCATGTTCAAACTTGTCGATATCGCGCCCGCTTTTATATCCCCACGGACTGATAAATTCCAGGTCAACATCCTGCTGCAGTACCGAAATGGAAAAGAACCCGCTTTTTCTTATGTATTCGCTGGTAAGGTTTTTTTTATGGGTTGCAACGGCAATCATGGGTGGATCGGCAGTTATCTGGAAAACGGTGTTGGATACATGCCCGGTTTTATGTTCGCCATCATTTGAACTTAAAATGTAAAGGCCGTAGGTGAGTTTGAAGAATGTTTCAACTTTCATTGTTTTGGTTTTTATTATAAAATTAAAACCACCTCCTTTGTTAAAGCC
>JABMQA010001324.1 GCA_013203545.1 Bacteroidota bacterium | reverse complement strand
TTCTTAATGTAACTTCGTGTGCATTCGGTGGAGAATACCTTGAAACACTGTTTATCACTACTGCGGGTCTGGGAATACCGCAGGATGAATTGGAAAAATATCCATACAGGGGCGGACTTTTTAAAGCTGATACCGGTGTTAAAGGAGTGCCTGCATATTTTTATAAAGGTTCAAAATATTAACCTGCGGATACATTTCTTGCATATCTCACGTTTAATACAGAAATTAGAGGAAAAATATATCCTGATAATTAACAATCAAAAATATGTATTATGGGAAACAGGGAAGAATATATCGACAAACTGACAGCCCGGTTAAAAAAATGGGATGCCGAAATCCGTAAACTGGAAGAAAAAGCAGAAAATGCAAAAACTGATGTAAAAGCAAAATACACAGAAAAAGCTGATGAATTGCGTGCAAAAAAAGAATCAATTCAGCAAAAAGCCAGGGATTTTCGTGAGGCAAATGAAGAAGCTCTTGGTTCTGTAAAGAAAAGCATTGAAGATAGTCTTACAAATTTGACCAACGCCATAAATGATACATTCGCAAAATTTTCTAATGAAGATCCTGAGAAATAGACCTAACCTTATCAATTACTTGCTGTGAGTTTAACTCTGTTACACTTTCTGAATTATTCAGGAGTTAAAAGTCAAAGGAATGATTAACAAGAAAATCCAATATATCAGAACACTAGAAGCACAGTTTGAAAGATTGAATACTTACCTGGAGGCATTGGATGTCAGCATGAAAAATGCTGATACGGAAACAAAAACGAAGTATGAGGAAAAAATGAGGGATATTCGTAACAAACGGAATATTATTCGGGGGAAAATTTCAAGAGTCAAAGAATCCGATGGAAACACATGGGAAGTTATTGGAGAAGAAGCAGGAAACGTATGGGGATCGATTAAAAAAACATTTAAGAAAGCAAAGGATGAGTATAGAAAAGGTTATGAAGAAGGTTTGGATGATTAATTGATATCGGGAAAAGACAAAAAATAAACAGAAAATCAAAAACCATAAAAAAGTATAACTATGAAACGATTTGCACAAAACCTTTTACTTTTGCTGTTACTGCCTCTGTTAATCAATGCCCAGGAGAAGGTTGATCTGGAAATGATCTACAAGATCAAGCAGGAAGGATTAAAAAACTCACAGATAGAAAATATTTCATTCTATCTTACCGATTATTCCGGCGCCAGGCTTACCGGTTCTGAAGGTATCCAGCGATCACGTGAATGGATAGTTGAAGAGATGAAGGAATTCGGACTGGAGAATGTCAGGATTGAGTCTTTCGGCGAATTTGGGAAAGGATGGAACAATCGTAAATCATACGTTGCTCTGGCAAGTCCTTACTATCAACCATTTATAGGAACACCTAAAGCATGGACCTCAGGAACAGACGGACTGCAAAAAGCTGAAGTTGTACTTATCAGGATTGATGAAGAAAGTGACCTTGAACAATACAAAGGAAAACTGGCAGGAAAGATCGTTACCACAGATGACATCAGTGAATATGAAGTTTCTTTCGATCCGCTGGCAAAAAGATATACAAATGAAGAACTGGAAGAAATTGCCATGGCATCTTTACCACGACAACGACGTGGTGACTGGACCGAAGCAGATTTTGCACGCTGGAGAAAAAGAAGGCAGCTAAGAAATTTATCCAACACTTTCTTCAAGGAAGAGGGTGTACTTGCAATATTAACCGGTTCCGGGCAATTTGGAACGGTACGCTCCTCAGGTTCCTCATACAAAGCAGATGACGATCCGGGAATACCGGAAATGCTTCTTACAACTGAGCACCATGGCAGAATTGTAAGATTACTGCAGCATGATGTGAAAGTTGAGGTCGAAATTGAGATCGACAATGAATTTAACACAAACGACACTAACGGATATAATGTAATTGGTGAGATACCCGGAACCGATAAGGAACTGAAAAATGAAGTTGTAATGATCGGCGCTCACCTTGATTCATGGCTTGGAGGAACCGGTGCTGCCGATAATGCATCTGGTTGTATTGTTATGATGGAGGCAATGCGTATCCTTAAGGCAATTGGTGTTGAACTAAAACGAACAGTGAAAATCGGTCTCTGGAGCGGTGAAGAACAAGGTTTGTACGGTTCACGCGGATATGTACGCGATTACCTTGGCGACCGTCAAACGATGGAGCTGAAACCCGGACATAAAAAATTCTCTGCATACTATAATGTTGATAACGGAACAGGTAAAATTAGAGGAATTTATTTGCAGGAAAATGATATGGTTAGACCAGTATTTGAAGCATGGTTCGAACCGTTTAAGGATATGGGTGCTTCAACAATATCTATTCGCAGAACCGGCGGAACCGATCATCTTGCTTACGATGCTGTCGGGCTACCCGGTTTCCAGTTTATCCAGGACCCAGTTGAATACAGACGTGGTTATCATACCAATATGGATACCTACGAAAGACTGCTAATGAACGACATGAAGCATAATGCAGTTATTGTTGCAGCACTGGTTTATCATACAGCAATGCGTGATAACCTCCTGATCAGGAAACCATTACCAGAGTCGCAAGAAGAAAGGTAATTTATTTAAAATGGGGTATGTAATCGTCTCCCGTAAGTTATTAGGCAGATTTACAAATAATTAACGTGTCACCATTTATTATGAATGCATGTAAATACTTCAAATTTATAAGATTCAAGGATACTAAGTTGTTTTTAGTATCGATAATCTTAAAGCAATTCATTTTAAACTCTATTATTCAGCATGTTAACAAACGGGTAATGATTGCATACCCCATTTTATTTAATACTTTTATTTTTAACATTATAAGCAGGTGTTTATGAGAAAAAAAGGTACTTTCGAAGGAGATGTTTATTATCCATCCAATGATGTAATTAATCAGGCTAATGTTCGGGAATTCGACAAATTGTATCAAATGTCGATTGAAAACCGCGATGGTTTTTGGGCAGAACAAGCCAATGAACTGGAATGGTACAAAAAATGGGATAAAGTTTTAGACGACAGCAAAAAACCCTTTTATAAATGGTTTACCGGCGCTAAAACCAATATTGTCCAAAATGCCATCGACAGGCATCTGAAGACCTGGCGTAGAAACAAAATAGCAATTATCTGGGAAGGCGAACCGGGAGATTTTCGTACTTTTTCATACCATGCGCTTAATCGGGAAGTATGTAAATTCAGTAATGTACTCAAAAGCATGGGGGTTCGAAAAGGAGAAATCGTCACTATTTATATGCCTCAAATCCCCGAACTGGTCATTGCTATGCTGGCTTGTGCAAAAATTGGCGCAGCTCACAGTGTGGTTTACGGCGGCTTTAGTGTTGAAGCATTGGCTGAGAGGATCGAAGATGCCAACAGCAAGGTTTTAATTACTGCCGATGGTGGCTTCCGACGTGGAAAACCCACCAATTTAAAAGGTATCGCTAACGAGGCTATTAAACGATCGCCAACCATCGAAGTGTGTATCTGTGTAAAACGCACCGGCGAAGAGTGTTTTATGGAGAATGATCGCGACTTCTGGTATCATGACTTAATGGGGTTGCCTATTGCCAATGCAAAATGTGATACTGAGGTAATGGACGCCGAGGATATGCTTTTTATTCTCTACACTTCAGGAACAACCGGCCGGCCAAAAGGTCAGGTACATACACATGGAGGTTACGGCGTTTTTACATCCACAACTCACCGTATGGTGTTTGACATAAAAGATGATGACCGCTGGTGGTGCGCAGCAGATCCCGGCTGGATTACGGGACATAGCTACATTGTGTATGGTCCATTAATAAATGGCACTACAATTATGATGTATGAAGGTGCTCCCAACCATCCATACCCGAATCGCTGGTGGCAAATGATTGAAAAATATGGTATAACTGTTCTTTACACATCACCCACAGCAATAAGAGGTTTGATGCGCTTTGGTGATGCCTGGCCTGCTCGTCATGATATTAGTTCTTTACGATTGCTGGGGTCAGTTGGAGAACCAATTAATCCAGAAGCCTGGAAATGGTATTATAAAGTAATCGGTAATGAAAAATGCCCCATTATGGATACATGGTGGCAAACCGAAACAGGCGGTTTTATGATTACTCCATTGCCTATTACTCCGCTTAAACCCGGCTCTGCGACAAAACCATTTTTTGGAAATGAAGTCGCCGTAGTGGATGATAAAGGCAAAGAAGTAGCAACCGGTGAAGAAGGCATACTGGTTATAAAAAATCCATGGCCTGGTATGGCACGAACTATTTATGGTGACGAAAAACTCTTTGTGGACACCTATTGGAAAGATTTTAAGAAACAGGGCTGGTACAAAACCGGTGACTCAGCCCGAATAGATAAGGATGGTTATGTGTGGGTGATCGGGCGTATTGATGATGTAATTAAAGTCAGTGGTTATCGTCTTGGTACAGCCGAAATTGAAAGCGCTCTGGTCAGTCATCCGGATGTTTCGGAAGCTGCTGCAATAGCTCTACCCCATGAACTAAAAGGAAATGCAATCCATTCATATGTAATTTTAATAGCCGGCAAGGCAGGGAGTAAAGAACTGGCTGAAGAATTGAAAACTCATGTTGCCAATGAAATGGGCCCCATTGCCAAGCCGGAAGATGTTATTTTTACTGACAGTTTACCTAAAACACGAAGTGGTAAAATTATGCGACGTGTGCTAAAAGCGCGTGCACTAGGCCAGGACGAAGGAGATTTAAGTACACTGGAAGATTAGAAAAAATTAAACCCGCGTAAATAAGGTTCGACAGGACTTTTTTAGGCCTTTCCGGTTTTTTTATACATCAAAATCATTGCCTGCAAAGAGTTTGCAGCATCCGTTATTTATTGCTTATATGGAATTATATAGTATTTTGTGGTAGAGTTTAATGTTAGGTGGTATAAAAAATGAAAGAATTGCGAAGAAAAGACCTTGCTATTACAGAAGAGGAAGCAATAACTCTATTAAACAAGGCGGAATATGGTGTGCTATCGACAATCACTGAAAATAAAAAACCCTATGGTGTACCTCTGAACTTTTGTGTCATAGATAACTGTATATATTTTCATTGTGCTGTTGAAGGACAGAAAATTGACAATATCAGACAAAATAAATCTGTCTCATTTTGTACTGTTGGAAACACAGAGATATTACC
>JABMQA010001323.1 GCA_013203545.1 Bacteroidota bacterium | reverse complement strand
CCAAAGGATTTCCTCGTTTACCCCGTGGCAATGCAGGCATCCCCAGGAAGTATCTTTGGAACTGTTAGGGTATAACCTGGCCTTATTGTCCCGATAGGGACATAATATTTATAGCCAATATTGGCCCTGGATCTCTTATATTTGCCTTTAAGTACATCATATTATTTTATCGCTGGATATTATGAGGCTGTCTCAAAAGGTGGTACAAAGAGGTTAAATTCCATTGCTTTTTTTTGAGGAAGCCTCAATTTATTGATTTTGAAACTTGCGGAAGATTTGTCGTACACCCATATAAGGGTTCATAAAAAAGAAACGATATTTTTTAAAACCATCCTACTACTCCACTATTTTACGATGAACGGTGTCATTAAAGGTGATTTCAAACCTGCATCCATTGTCATACCCATAACTAAATGTTCCGTGCAACTGCCTGGTAAGCCGCTGCACCAAACGAAGGCCCAGGCTTTTGGTCCTGGCAAGGTTGATACCCTCCGGAAGTCCGGGGCCGGAATCCTGGTGCACCAGCAGGTAACTACCATCCTCCTGCTTCGTAATTTCGACATTCAACTCACCCTGCACATCCTTTTTAAAAGCGTACTTGCAGGAATTGGTGATCAACTCGTTCAGCATTAAACCCAGTGGAATGGAGGTATCGATATCCAGCTGAATGTTGTTGGCGTTCACTATAATTTCCAGATTATTCAGGGAATAGGCATGCGCAATCTGGCTGGAGAGTTGCTCCAGGTAGTCCTGCATTTCGATGACTGATAAATCACTTTTCTGATATAGTTTTTGATGAATGAGCGCCATCGAATGGATACGGCTTCTCCCCTCCTCAATGTTTATTATTGCCTGCTCATCCACTACCTCTTTTGATTGTAGCTCCAAGAGGCTCGAAATGGTTTGAAAATTATTTTTAACCCGGTGGTGAATTTCTTTCAGGAGAAGTTCTTTTTCATGAAGTGACTTATTGATTATCGTGTTTTTATGATCAAGGATCAGGTTTTGTGCCTTTCGCCTGCGGGCATACAAAAAGACAAAAACAGCAACAATAAATATCACAAGTAGAATAAATGCAAGTATCAACTGCCGGTTTTTCTGCACCTGCAATTCCTTTTCGTGCTGAAAATTCATCTCCTGCTCCTGCCGGACCTGCAATAAACTATCCTGGTATTGTTCCTGCCGGAATTTAAAGGACAGATCCAGATTGGTGAATTCTTTAATCCGTTCCTCACCTGAGAGGCTATCTTTAAGCATAAGGTGCTGTTCCAACAATTCCAGTGCTTTATCCGGTAGCTTAATCTCTTTATATACCGCCGACAATTCTCTTGAAATTTTTTCCAATTCAGGAAAATAGCCGTATTGTTCAGCGAACTGATACCCTTTTTCAAGAATATTCCGGGCTTTTTGTAATTGATTGGTTTTTAGGTATGCCCCACCAAGATAGCAGGTAGCATCGGCATACTGTCGATAACTCTCGTTCTCCAGTGCGATGGCTGCTCCTTTCTGGCCAAAATCAATAACCTTTGCATAATCGGGTGGGGATGAATGGTCATAATAAAAGGCCAACACTGCATAGTAACTGCACAGTCCACGCGGGTTATCAATATTAAGAAAAATCTGCTTTGCCCGCTCAAGCATTTCAAAACCCTCTTTTTCAAGCCCTTCTTCAAGGTATAATTCTGATAAATTGCTGTATGCCTCCGCTAAATAAACGGTTTCATCCACCTCAGATAATTTACCAATGGCATTCAGGTAGGCCTGCTTTTCTTTTTCCTTATCCTTTGTTTTTCTGTAAATGAGGCCGATGGCGTTGTATTCGGCCCCCATATATACATTATTGCCAAGCATGGTAAACACACTGATGGCATTCTGGAAGTAGGCCAGAGACCTGTAATAATTACCTTTATCGAAGAAAACATGACCGAGATGATCATTCACAACTCCATACCAGAGGGTGTCACCTGCCTGTTCAAGATATTCAAGTGCAATAAAATAGTATTCAACAGCCAGGTCCGCATTGTTTTGACCTCTGTGAATAAATGCTATCCGTGTGTTAATCATTCCTCTCCAAAGCGTATCCCTCGCAACACCAAAAAGGCTATCAGCCCGATGCAGAAACAACAGACACGAATCGATATTGCCTCCGGATTGGTGAACAAGCCCAAGCGAATAATTGGCCTGGGCCATATAAAATGGTATGTCCTCCGATGAAGCATATCCCAATAATATATTTGCCGAGATAGAGGCCGAATCAAGGTTATTGTTATCCAGGTGTTGATCAATAGCCGTTTTTATCTTCTCAGCAGTCTGCTCAACATCAGTATCGGATGAAAAAACCAAATGTGGGAAAAGGCAAAAAACAAAAAACAGTAAAATACTGAGATCATTTTTTCTCATGGGAATCAATATTTGTTATCCATTGGAAATTAATGCCCAAAAATAGAACAATTTCATTTTCCCCGACCTGAAGGACGGGGCTATTTATTTCTCCATCAATTTTTAGACAGCTTCTAAGATTGGGAAAAAGAATCCGTTAAAAAGTACATATGCTGCGGCGAATAATAACACAACAGAATATCTTCCCTTAATCAAACCATAAAAGCCCTTTGCCCAACCATCTATTACAACTTGCCCAATAAACTTAATTTACCTTAATAAAAGACCCCAGAACCAGGCAGCCAAACGGAAATTTCCAGTTTGAAGCAGGAATAGCCCGTGAAGACCTTTTAGCCAGGTTCTGAGAAAAGGTTGCAATAGCCGGAGAGATAAAATGTGTTGTGCATATAAATTCACTTTTAAAAACCTCACCGAAAGAAGGCCAGCATTCAATCAGTTTCTTGTGGAAATTGAAATAATTGAATCTGGATATATGTTGCTCTTCATATTTTACTTTCGAGGTAAGGTTAATTGCAAGCTCAAGAAGCGGCCATATACTGGCATAATTTGGGGTTGTAAGGATAAGCCTGCCCCCGGCTTCCAATTTTTCCGACACATTTTGCATTAAGACGCCGATCTCTTGCTTCGATAAATGTTCAATCACTTCGATAATGCAAATGTTTTGGAATTTTATATCGGCTATTTCCGAATTAAGGCATTCAATATTCTTAATCCAGTAAAATTTTCTAAATTCATTCTGATACTTTTTTCTTGCAAAGTTTACCTGCTTTTGCAGAATATCGACCCCAACCTGGAACCTGACCTTATCCTTAGGAATCATGCCCAGAAATGTTCCAGCAAAGCACCCTATATCCAAAATTGATTGTGATCCTTCAGGGATACAATCTGCCACCCTTGTAAACTTTTGCCGGTGCCAGAAGCTTCTCATCCCCCGGGCCCTGGCTGCAATTTTGTCGTAATAGCCTTCAGGAATCTGATCGTAATTAAATTTGACTAAAGGTTTTTTTTCTTCCATTGTAAAATAAACATTATTAGGGTAAGTACCAATCCCAAACAATATGCAATGACAATATAATTAAAGTACCAGGGTGAATACAACAACCTGATTTCGCCTTTCGTGTCCTTTGTGTCAAAAGTTACCAGGCCATTTTGCCCATAAACCGTGGCATTCCCCATTTCTATCTTCCATCCTGCCAGCCAATTTGTATTTATCCGGATTGTGGTTGGTTTTTCCAGTTCATAGGATATATCTATCTCCCCGGGAATGTATTTCAGCATGTTAACAGTTCCTGAACCTTTCACCAGATAAACCTCCCCTTTATAGTCATTATCATCAATACACTTTATGCCGGAGGTGATGGCTGCGGGCTCGTATGTTTTTTTAGCCCCTGTATTTTTAAGAAAGTATATGTCGGGTTTTTCAGAAAAGCCAATCGTTTTTTCCATATTGGTTTTTAATATGGGTTGTTGAAAACGCTCTGTTTGACCCGTCTCCCTTTGAATGTAATACATATGATAAAAACTGTAGTTGGCAACAAATATGGATTCAAAAACCAAAAAGATAATCAGTAAACTGACTGTTTTCCTGTTACCATGCACATAAAAATAATTAAGTGATTTGGATAGCAGGATAATAAAAAACAGGTAAACAATAATGAGGTATCTTGATTGGATATGTGCCTGATTTATCAGCGGGATCATTTGAATCAACCTCCAGGGATTGATTGCCCTGACCCGCCCGGAAGCAATAAATAGAAATATCAATGCAATCAACAGGTATTTATAGTTCAATTTCAGGTTTCCCTTTTTAGATAAATACCACGCTATGACAGCCATAGCAACTATTCCGATATAGCAACCAAATTCGTGGAAAGAGATACCCCAGGCTAAATCGGTATTAAACTTAAAAATATGCTGAAAAGGATCGAAAAAACCGGCCAGCAATATTTTAAATTGTATCTGAGATATTTCGGTTAACGGCGGCCGGCCGTCATGCAGGGATAGCAAAGGCACCAATTTAACAGATGATAAAAGAATAAAAATCAGGAGGGATATTGCTACAGTATTTCGTTCATTATATATGTACCTCCAAATGTTCCTCAGATTAAGACCAGTAATTCCAAACACTATACTTATTATGAGGAGCAGTAGTGAAAAAATAAAGGTATAAATGGCGCCATCCAGTAAAAAGAATGCCATCAATATTGATAAATAAATCAGAAATTTTGGCTCTTTGAGTCGTAGTATCAGATAAAAACCCCAGGCAATCAGTTGAAATGCCCCGTATGGAATATGGCCCACAGCGAAATGCAAACTAAACCAGGAGGCGTTGATAAAAATGATGGAACCGCATACTGCAATTACCGGCCGGATAGCATGAAAGCGCAAAAGCTTATAACATCCGATAATACCAACGAAACCCAAAAACAAAAGTGATAGCGCATTTGCAACAGGTGCCACAAAAAGGATATCGAAAATTACAAGCGGGGAAAATACCCTTGATTGTGGGTTGGCCAAAATATCAACCCCTCCCAGCACCCATGGATCATGAACCGGAAATTTGTGCCAATCGTGTATAATGGAATGAACCAGCCAGCTTAAGGAATTAAAGTATCGCCAGTCATCCAATAATGTTTTATTCCAGATATTAAGCAGAAGGACCAGGTATGAAAATATAACGGCAAGTAACAATATGATGTAGATACCATATACCCTTTTTGATCCGATATTTCCTTTGTTTTCAAATTTCATTCAGTTTGAAAAAGTTGTTGAATAATTAAATCGCACAAAGATAGGTTTGCCTGATAATTATCAGCAATTACACAATAAGAAATTTTCATCCTAATAAAAACCTCCGGGATTTAATAAAACCACCGGAGCTTGTAATACAGACTGTGATATTTGAAAAGTATTTTACCTGATCATCACCCTTTTGATGACCAGGTTTTCAGCGCTTTCCATCTTTAGAATATAAATCCCAGGGTGCAGGTCGCCAACATCCAATTGGGTTAGCAAACTGCCTATTGTTAATGTCTTCATTGTTTTCCCATCGGTGGAAATCATGGTCAATCTAACCAAATTGCCAACGTAAGGATAAACAATGGTTACCTGGTCGGTAGCGGGATTTGGATATATGTGAACGCTTGCGGAAGATACTGTTTCATTTATACCTGCTACCGATTCTTTTAATATCGAGATACCGGAAAGCCCGTTAATAGCAAATTGCCCGTCAAAATTCGGGAACTTCGTAATGTATTCCGCTTCCAGTTCAATTTCAGTATTGGCGACAGTGTTGAAACTTCTGAAGAAAATCCGATCGCCCTCACCGGCGCCGTCTTTTGTAGCAGTAAATTCATCATCCCCATAAACCGTAAGCAGGATGTTGCCTTTCTGTCCTTCCAGGGCAGCATATCCCATGCAGTAGCCTTCACTGTCAAAAGCGCCGATAAAATCAACATCTTTCAGATCGTTGATGGCTTGGCCGGAAACGGAGATCAAATGAAAATCAGAGATCCGGATGCAAGGCCACGGTCCATCTGCCGGTGGCATATCTTTAATACAATAAACAGACATTTATCATCCTTAATACGGAAAAACCCGTTGCATCTTCCACCTTCGGGTGGGATTGGCTTGTTGGCCAGCTATCGGTGCAGCGGGTTTTACGTTGGAGGATAAATTATGTCAAACAAACCCAGCCACAACCGTGGCAAAAATTAGCGGCATCAGCATCGGACAGCATGATGCCATTGTGATTAATCACATCGGGATGTACAGTAGGGGTCGCAAACGTCTCATGGATAGCCTGGATAATTTCCAGGCAAAATGGGGTATGCTGTGGCAAACTTATTACCACCAACAAAAACGGAGGTAGCCATGGCACAACCTGAAAAAAGAGAACTCAATGCAACAAAAAGCGATACTACCGCAATACGATCATGGTGCGCGGTATCGATCCCCGCGCGTTGTGGAAGCACACGGACAATGTGATGATTTTGGTGGATGAGGATGTGAGGGTGGGGTGGGTTTTGGGGTGGTTTATAGAAAGTAATGATGTGGGAAAGTGATGGAGATGGAAAACGGCCCTGGGGAGGGCCGTTTTTTATTGTTGCCCTTGTTCATTCAGTATTTTCAGGTATTTAATGATTACCTCCTGGTTGATAGTATCTTCCTCTTTTTCATACTCCTCCAATAGTTCCGGATTTTCGAAAAGCAGTTCTTTTAAGTAATCCGATGAGACTGTTGTAATTTCATTTGTTTCTTTATCAATTACGTTACTGTTGTTTTCATATTTCTTTTTAAGTTTTAACGGTTGGCGGTAAGGCATGCAAGGGAGTTCGGAGATGTATTCTTTTCTATCGAACCGAAAACTGGTTTGGAAAACCACACTCCCTATCAACCAGATGCCCTTGTTGGCTTTAACGCGTGTTGTGTGTTCGGCTTTTATGATTCTTACACAATTTGTATTTGTTTGTCGTTTACTTTTACGTTAAATTGAATGTCAGCTTTTAACGCATTAAATACTTTCATTATAGTCTCTATTGTAGCACTATTGGCATGATTTTCCAGTTTGGATATTTGAGATTTATTCACTCCAATAGCCTTTCCCAACTCTTCCTGGGTCATGTTTTTTTCTTTCCGGGTTGCTTTTATCATCCTGCCCAAAAGTTCCATTTTTAATTCATATTCATAGGCATCTCGCTCAGGAGTCCCTTTTTTGCCTATGTATTTATCTTCCATTTCTGCTAATGTGTACTTTTTCATTGCCTTAATTATAATTTATTTGTTGTTAAAATAATCGCTGCGGATTCTTTCTGCACGTTCAATCTCACTCTTTGGTGTTTTTGAAGTTTTTTTAATGAATCCGTTTGTTGCCAAAACCAAAGTTTCCACTTTATTTTTCTTATCCCAAAATGCAAGAATCCTAATTTGTTGTCCCAAGAACTTTGTCCTAAATTCCCAAATATTGTCATTTAATTTTTTAAATAGCCCAGGATCATTTGTTTGTTCTGCAACACGGACATTGTACATTACTTTTTGTCGGGTTTTTTTGTCCAATGTTTGCATAAACTCGTCAGCTTCTTCTAAAAATATGGTTTCAAAAAATTGCATTTGTTCCCATTGTTTTTGTGCAAAGATACGAAAGTTTCAATATTTAGCAACTTTGTTCTCAAGAAACTATAATCCAAAGCTGACACACAACTAGTTTATAAAACATCAATCCGTCCATTAACTGTACCATGTGAAACAAGTATGACTACAGATATCATTTTTCCCAAAAATACATAAATTTAATTTAATCACAAAAAAACGTCCTTTCCCCGCCCGCACACCTTCCTTATTATTGCCCCATGGATGGAAAATACAATGAGGTTGAATTACTTTTTATCCGCTATGTGCTGGACCGGCATGGCGAATACCCTGCTGATTTGCTGCAGGATGAAGTGATCCGTAAACGGTTGCGTATTTCTGATGAGCTTTTGGAGCGTATGAACTACCGGGTTTCCGAAGCGATTAATTTTCAATTTACTACTAAATTTATTACTTGCATAATTTTTCAATTTACGATGAACCCCGCATTACGAATGAGCCTTTGTTATGGGCTGGTTTTCTTTCATTCGGATCTATAAATTATATGATATTCCTAATAAAGCCCTGACTATTCCGCCATCAAAATTTTTATTGAAGTAAGGTCCAAATTCAAATATTACTTGCAAATTCTTATGTTTTTGCATAGGTTTTACTCTAACTCCGACATTTAATACATATCCATTTGTAAAAGGTAAACTTTCAAGTCCGTAGAATGGATTTACATTGATTCCAAGTCCAGAGTAATAATTTACCCAATCTGTTCTTTTAATGTTTACCATTGCATTTAATCCCAAATTAATATTAGAGAAAAACGTATTTGTTTCAATTCGCAAATCTGCCCAAAGTAATTTGTCGGTATTTGAACTTACTGATAAAATAGACTGGAAAGGGTAATAACTTACTGCAATCTGGCTATATATTCTTCCTGTTAAAAACCCAAAACTCAATATGAATATTATCAATATTTTCTTCATAGTATATCTTTAAATTTACAATAAACAGGTTTTGGGTCATAATTGTCATCAAACAGTAAAGGATAATCATCTCTGTTAAAATAATTCCTTATCCACGTATTTTTATCACTTAGTCCCCAAAAAGTTATTCCGTATTGATATCTGGAAGGTATTTCTTTATACAATAGTGTTATGGCGGCCAATTTATTTGCTTGGCGCTCGAATAATTCAATTGAGGGTTCTATTTCTTTACTTAATGGATTAACTGAAATATCAATTTCTGAAAGGTGTATTTTGAAACCATTGTCGGATATTTCTTTTAAAGCAGCAGCTATTTGCTTGTTCTCAGGATGCACAATTGAGATATGCATCTGCATACCGATACCGTGAATGGAAACTCCTCTTTGTCTTAAATTATTGAGCAAACTTAATATCGCTTTTCGTTTGGTCTCATTTAAAGCAATATCACAGTCATTATAGAACAAAAGTGCATCAGGGTCTGCTTCGTGTGCATACATAAATGCTTTCTCAATATATGAACTTCCTATTTTTTGTTTCCAAATTGTGTTACGCAAAGTTCCATTGTCATTAAATGCTTCATTAACCACATCCCAACTTTTAATTTTCCCTTTGAAATGCATACAAATAGTTTGTATGTGTTCTTTGAACATTAAATCCCATTCAGATTGATTGCCCTGAAAGTTTATTATCCAGTCTGGCAATTGATTATGCCATATCAGCGTATGTCCGTGAAGTCTTTTATTATTTATTTGACAAAATTCGACCAGTTTATCTGCTTCTAACCAGTCAAAATAATTCTCATTTGGATGTAAGAAGGAAGGTTTAAATATGTTTTCAGGTGTAACACTGTTAAATTGATTTATTGCAATCTCATAATACTGATTATCATTATTTAATTCATTCATATCAATTGCAACTCCAATTGGAAAATTTGAAAATAAATACAAACTTTGCGAATCATCACATTTTTCAATATTAGTCTTTTCACAAGATGCTGTTAGGATGATTATTAATAATATGTATTTTCTAATTGTCATTGATTTTTTTCAAACTTGCCCATAACTAGTTTATTAAACATCAATCTGTCAGTTAACTGTACCATGGGAAAGAATTATGACCACAGATATCTTTTTTTCCAAAAATATGTAAATT
>JABMQA010001322.1 GCA_013203545.1 Bacteroidota bacterium | reverse complement strand
CGCAAAAAACTGGCCTGACAGGTTGGGTCAATAATTTCATTTGAATGCCAAATTGAAGACCATGTTTCGCCTTCATCTTCAGAAGTAGCAAATGCACGCTTTGCTAAGCCGGCATGATTTCTCATAGAAGTCATTATTGTTCCATCATTTAATTCAACCACCATATTTTCTGATATTGTGTAGGAAGAAGACGGTCCTAATGTGTAATCCCATGTTTCACCATGGTCAATACTAAACATAAGGTATGAGTGCAAAATATCGCCGACTCTGTAATATCCCGGAACTATCATTTTACCATTGCTTAATATAGTGCCTCTACCCGGGGAAGCCACTACTGCATGCCATGCCGGATCCTTTATCATTGTGTTAAGTTCGATGGGTTCGGACCAAGTAAGTCCATCATCGGTACTCTTTACAGCTTGAATACGCAATGTATGATCTTCAAGAACGCCCGGTTGTGACTGCCAAAGACCAATACCATTTCCATAAGTCACAAAGCACCATACCGTATTGGTTGTAGGATCAAAAAGCAATTGTGGGTCACAGACACCTTCATTTGCTCCCGGATAATCAATAACAGTTTGCATATTTCCCCAAGTATCGCCTTTATCAACACTTCGTTTAATTACCAGATTTATTTTGTTGGGAAGGTCACCTCCATGAGCAATCCGGGCATCACAGGCTGCAATTAAGGTTCCTTCGTTGGTGGTGATTAAAGCAGGAATCCTAAATGTATTAACACCATCCTCTCCTCGTACAAATAAGTCAGTATGTTGATAAACTATGCTTGATGATTTTGATGGTGCTGAAACAATCGGAATTTTTTCGCCAGCTTGTGGACCATCAATAGTAATTGCTAAGCATTCGGCATCAATAGCATTATCAACTGTTGCATTTTCTGATATATCATAAGTGATCCAAAAATAATTAGTTCCATTCTGCAATAATTGTTCACCATCTAAAATAATTGTCTCACTTGACGAACTGGCAGTGGCGAACAATTCTAAAGTGGAAAAGTTTGGGGAGGTATGAGTATAATATGCATTTAATTGACTTACATCTGAGATATCAGTGGTGCCATTCATATTTAAGTTTATTGAAGTTAGGTTAAATGCTTTCTGGCCACCTTCCACATCTACTTCAACTCTTAAAATGTAAGTATCAACATTTCCCGGAGCAGTGAGATGCATTTTATCCTGAGTACATGTAACATTTTGAAATTCCATGTCGGTAAAATAAGAATTTGTATTTGTAACATATTGAGCCCCATAGATAGTTCCTTTTTTATTGTTTGGAGACAGATCCGTAACAGTAGTAGCCTGATCATCCATATTCCAATACCCTAATAATCCTGTCTCATTCCCACTTAAAACTGTTCCCATATAGTCGATAAGTTCTTCTTGAGAACGTGCATGATCCCATAATCTAACCTCATCAATTTCTCCTTTAAAATGTGCAGCTCCGTTCACATCGGCTGTTCCAAAGAGCAATCTTTTATTTATTGAGATAGTCCCAAGACTAATATCTTTCTCGCTCGGAATTCCGTCCAGATAAGCAATAAGTTTTCCTTGTTCCTTATCAATAACCATAGCCACATGATACCATTGATTTGTAAGGATATTCAATTGCAGTTCTTCATGGGTAGTTCCGTCATGTGCCCGATATCTTAATACACCACTTTTGTAGGTAATAGCCCATCCACCCTGGGTACTGGATATACTTCCTTTACTTACTGAATACTCATAATTTGAAGATTCTTTTTCGTAAATCCAGAATTCCACAGTAAAACTATTATTCCCAGGATCATGAATACTATGATTTCCAAAATCAACATAATCGTTAATGCCATCAAACGACAGTGCGTAATTCTGCGCAAATCCACTATACGTAAAAATTATACTCGAAACGATAATTAAATAGATTTTTTTCATTTTATTAGTTTTTAATTAGAAACATGAATTTTATAAGTTAAGATTTAAAATCATTCCCTCCATGACTATTTATTATGATAAGTTTATTAATATTTTGCCGGTTTAGAGACCAAATAATATCCTCAAGTATCTTCAATTGTGTGGAGGGCTTTGTATGTATACAAAAGGGTATGTCGTACTGGCCGGGGTTTTGCACGCCCAATGGTATTTCGGGGAGCAACATTGCAT
>JABMQA010001321.1 GCA_013203545.1 Bacteroidota bacterium | reverse complement strand
GAATCGACTGAAGCCTTCTTTTGGTCGCATCAAAAATAATGAAAATATTTAAAAAAAACTTGTTTTTAATCATAGTATCTGTCAGAGTTAAATTCCCATTTACCTATTTTTTACATTCACGTCCAGCATCAGGTTTGCAGGTTTTCTGCGCTATGCTCTACGCGCTCGGTTTTGCATCTCACGCCGTACTCTCCATTTTCCGCTCTCCGCTTTTTTGCGCTTCGCACTATGCCTTACTACTCTTCTTGCGATCTTCTCTTCGCCTTTCGCTCTCCGCTCTTCGCTCCCCGCTCTCAGCTTTCCGTCCCCACAATCAATTTAAACCCACTCCCATGAATATTCACGATCTCAATCGCAGGGTCATCCTTCAGGTATTTTCTTAATTTTGTAATGAAAACATCCATACTCCGGGTGGTAAAATAGTTGTCTTCGCCCCAGATTTTCTTCAGGGCCATTTCACGCGGAAGCACATCGTTCATCTTTATACAAAGCATGCGCAACAATTCCGCTTCACGGGGGGAGAGCTTTTGCCGGTGATTTTCGTGAGAAATTAAGCGCTGCGGATAGTTGAATTTATAGGCGCCAAGATCAAATTCATCTTTACTCTCAAGATGATTCTCCGGCTTCTCGTTTCGTTTTAAAATGGCCTGGATTTTACAAAGCAACACCTCTGAATCGAAAGGTTTGGTAATGTAATCATCGGCACCGATCTGGTAACCTTTCAGGATATCTTCCTTTAGGGTTTTGGCCGTTAAAAATATCAACGGGATGCTGTTGTGGACAAACCGGATCTCTTTCGCAATGTGAAAACCGTCGATATGGGGAAGCATCACATCGAGAATGCAAATATCGAAATCGTCGGATCGAAATTCCCTCACAGCATCTTTGCCATCTTCAATCCAATGAACGTAGTAATCGTGTATTTCGAGGTAAGATTTGAGTACAGCCCCGAAATTGTGATCATCTTCAACCATGAATACCCTGATCTTGTTCCCCATGACTATTGATTTTTATTGGGCAAATATATATCAAATCTGCTGCCTTTGCCAGGTTCGCTATACAATTTTATATCGCCTTTGAAGGCCAGGACCAGTGCCTTTACATAACTTAAACCAAGCCCAAAACCTTTGATGTTGTGAATATCTCCGGATGCGACCCTGAAAAACTTGTCGAAGATTTTTTGCTGTGCCTCTTTTCCGATACCAATACCATTGTCCTCAACAGATATTTTAATCCCCCCCTGTGTATTTTCCGATGCAACTTTAATAGATGGCCTTTCTTTGGAGTATTTAATGGCATTGTCGAGCAGGTTATTGATGATATTGAAAAAATGAATTTCATCATTTTCGATGATGGGATCGCCGGCATCTAATTCCAGAATAATCTCACCCTGTTTTCTGTCCACCTGCAGCCGGATGTGTTTTACTGCACGGTTGATGATTTCGTGTACGTTAATTTCCCTTACCTGTAGTTTAAAATCTCTTTTATCGATCAGGGCCATCTGGAGGACATTCTCCACCTGTGTGTTCATGCGCCTGTTTTCATCACGAATCACACCGGTAAAATATTTTATTCTATCGGGTTCCGATAATATTTTTGGGTTATTTATAGAGTCAACTGCAAGTGAAATGGTGGCAATCGGTGTTTTGAATTCGTGGGTCATGTTGTTAATGAAATCCGATTTGATCCCGGAGAGTTTTTTCTGTTTCAGAATCACCCATATGGTAACAGAAAATGTGATGAGGATGATCAGTGTAAAAACCAATGATCCCATTAACAACAGCCATAAAGATCTTAAAACATGCATATTACGATCAGGAAAAGAAAGCAGTAAAAAATTTGGTGTACTGAACACATCATTCGGGAACAACGACACCCTGAATTTTGTATCAAGTTCATCAAGGTTAAAACCCTCCGAACATACAGGAATAAGGTCTTTGTCGCCACCGGAAACTACTGCATATTCAAAGGGTATCCTGATGCCCTGTTCGCCCAGTGATTTTTTTATCTGGCTTTCCAGATGGGCTTCATTGATACGGCTGGTAATAGGCACATCAAGGGTCCAGCTTTCAAATACGATTTGCTGAATTATTTCATTCAGGTTTTCAACACGCGTGGTCAGCCTGCTGAATTCCCCACTCATTACCAAACCGGAAGTATCCTCTTTATCAAGAATCCACACATCTTCAACGATTTGGTCCAAAATGTCTTCTTCATTGTCTAAATAAATATGGTCAGGTTCTGCAAACTCAACCAATTTGTTGTTTCCAGGAACTACATACCTGTAACTGAACACATTTTCGGCAGAATCCAGTGAGGTGTATATTTGATAATTCTGGTTGATCTCGTCTTCAATCCATTCCACCTTTGCCCCGGAAACATCCAGGTGTTTAATCCTCCTCTTTAGTGTATCAGTAACGCTTAACCGAATACGGCGTACCGAATCCAGATTTACAGTATTGATATGAAATGCCGTTCCAAAGCTGTCGATATTTTCGGAGATCATAAAGAGATTTTCATTCTTTTCCAACTTCGAAACCACCATATTCAAAGCATCATTTACTGAATTGTTGAACTGTTCGGTTTTAACTTCAACGGCATTTTGTATCCACTGCAATTGCACAGCAATAATCCCTGCCAGCGAAACGCT
>JABMQA010001320.1 GCA_013203545.1 Bacteroidota bacterium | reverse complement strand
TTAGAAAAATCCCAACGTTCATTAGAAAAATCCCAACGTTCATTAGAAAAATCCCAGCGTTCATTAATCTCTTCCATTTTCACCTTTTCAGTGTTGTATTTTTACATTGATAAAAACCAGCAATTCACTTGAAATTATAACAATAGTTAGTTCAAGGTTCCGAGTTCAAAGTTCTAAGCTGGTTGACTTTGAGCTCCGAACTCTGAACTTGCAAAAAAAAAAGGAGCTTATCATGAAAAAATTAGTCTTAATTCTAATCACAATTCACTGTTCACTGTTCACCATTCACTCAATCGCCCAGCCCTGCCTGCCCGAAGGCATCACTTTTACAACGCAGGAGCAAATCGTCAATTTCCAAACCAACTACACCAACTGTACCGAGATAGAAGGGGATGTTATTATTAATGGAGATGATATAGACAATCTCAATGGATTAAATGTTTTGACTGCCATCGGGGGAGAACTATTTATCTATGATAATCCATCCCTGACGAATTTAACAGGACTGGAAATCTTGAATTTCATCGGGGAGGACCTCGGTATTCAATTCAACGATTTGTTGTCAAGTATAACGGGATTGGAAAACCTGACTTCCATCGGGGGATCAGTTGAGATTAATAATAATCCTTACTTAACAAGTTTAGTGGGATTGGCCAATGTGATATATATCGGAGGAGACCTTAATGTTTATGAGAACACTGTCCTGATCAGTGTAACCGGACTGTACAACCTCACTTCTATTGAGGGGTCCCTTTTTATTGGGGGCAACCCTACCCTGGTCAGCTTATTGGGAATAGACGATCTGAATTCCATCGGTGGAGAACTTAGGATTGAAGACAATGATGTACTTGCAAGTTTAGCTGGCCTGGACATTATCAATGCGGAATCAATTGACGGCATCTTCATAAGCTATAATGATATTTTGTCTGTTTGCCACGTGCAAAGCATTTGCGAGTATCTTGCCAGCCCTAATGGAATTGTAGAAATTATTGATAATGCCCCGGGGTGCAACAACCCGGAAGAAGTAAAAGAAGCCTGCGATTTCTGTCTGCCCGGTGGTATCACCTTCACCACACAGGAGCAAATCGACAATTTTCAACTCAACTACCCTGGCTGTACAGAAGTAGAGGGTAATTTGATGGTGAACGGCCCAGGTATTAGCAATTTAACTGGTTTGGATGTTTTAACCTCTATTTGGGGAAATCTTAAAATTATTTGGAACTCATCTCTCACAAGTTTATCAGGATTGGAAAACCTGACAAATATTGGTGGAGATACGGAATTTATATTTAACCAGTCCTTATCAAATTTGGCAGACCTTGGCAATTTGACCTTCGTTGGGGGAAATATTCGGATAGAGGGGAACGCTGCCCTGAACAGTTTATCAGGACTGGACAATATTAATGCGGCATCAATCGATGACATCATTATTAACTATAATGATATTTTGTCTGTTTGTGATGTACGTAGCATATGCGATTATCTTGTTAGCCCAAACGGTACCATCGAAATCCATGACAATGCCCCCGGCTGTAGCAGCCCCGAAGAAGTTGAAGAAGCTTGTGAAACCCATTGCCTGCCCGAAGGGATCACCTTTACCACCCAGGAGCAAATCGACAATTTTCAAACCAACTACCCTGAATGCGCAGAGGTAGAAGGGGATCTTACCATTATGGGTGATGATATTAGCAATCTCAATGGTTTAAATGCTTTGACTGTATTAAGAGGAGACGTATATATTAAATACAACTTTAGCCTGACAAACCTTTCCGGCTTAGAAAATGTAAATTCAATTGGAGGTAGCCTTTTCATTTATGAGAATTGTGCCCTGACCAGTTTAGAAGGATTTGAAAGCCTGACTAAAATCGATGGATCCTTTACTATTTCCACAAACGTATTATTGTCCAGTTTTGTGGGGCTTGACCTCCTGAATTCCATTACCGGACCGCTCTGGATATATAATAATAATGCGCTGATCAGTTTAGCAGGATTGGAAAATCTTACTTCCATTGGAGGGAACTTTAAGATTGAGATGAATCCCGAACTGATTGACTTGACCGGATTAGATAACCTAACATCCATCGGGGGCTACCTTTTGATCCAGGACAACAATGCCCTGATCAATTTTACAGGAATTCATAATTTAATTTCTATCGGCGAAAGCATGTGGATAATAAATAGTGACGCCCTGACCGATTTAACCGGACTGGACAACCTGGCCTCAATCGGTGGTAATTTTGACATACAGAACAATGCTGTGCTCACCAGCTTTGCAGGATTGAATCATCTCAATTCAATTACTGGAGACTTTTCTATACATAATAATGTAGCGCTGATTGATTTAACAGGACTGGACAATCTTACTTCTGTTGATGGAGAATTTAATATTATGGGCAATCCTTCCCTAAACAGCTTAACAGGCCTCAACAATCTGACCTTTATTGGGGGGGACTTTAACATTTCGTACAACGACCTACTGACCAGCATAACAGGCCTGGAAAATCTGGCTTTCATAGATGGTGATCTTATGATTAATTACAACACCTCCCTCACCAGTTTAGCTGGCCTTGATAATTTGGCTTCCATTGCAGGAGGAAACATTAGTATTGATAACAACACTTCTCTGACAAGTCTGACAGGGTTAGGGAATATGACTTCCATAAGTGGGTATTTTACAATAGGTGGGAATTCTGCCCTTACCAGTTTAACAGGTTTGGACAATCTGTCCTCCATCGGGGGAGACCTTGAAATTAATGCCAACGCTTCCTTAACCAGTTTTGTAGGTCTTAACAATCTACTGTCCATCGAAGGAAATCTTATTATTAATGACAATGCTTCCCTGACAAGTCTAACGGGATTGGAAAATTTAACCCATATACAGGGGAGTATAGAGATTGGTAGGACATGGGGTAATGATATTCAAGGAAACCCATCCCTTACCAGCTTAACAGGGCTGGACAATGTTGATACTATTGTAGGAAGCATTAAAATTATAGGGAGCGAAGCCCTGATAAACTTGTCTGGAATGGTTAATTTAAAGTACGTCGGAGAAGAATTTGAGATTGTATACAACAATGCCCTGACCAGTCTAACCGGGCTCGAAAATCTTAATTTCATTGGAGGTGATTTGAATATTGGTAGAGAAGATAGTTATTGGGGGAGCTTTGGGAATTCAAGCCTGAGCAGTTTGACCGGGCTCGAAAATATTGATGCAGGATCCATTAACAATATCCATATATATTATAATTCTGTTTTATCTTCTTGCGCTGTACAAAGCATTTGCGATTACCTGGCCAGCCCAACTGGATCTATTGAAATATATGAAAATGCCCCCGGATGCAACAGCCCCGAAGAAGTTGAGGAAGCCTGTGATTCAATAACCTCTGTAAAGGAAACAATTGTTAAAGGTAGCTTTACTATTTCCCCGAACCCATTTCAATCAGGTGCTATAATTGAATACACTTTGTTTCAAAGTTCACCGCTTAGCCTGCAAATCCTCGATTTGAATGGGAGGGTAATGTTAACACTTGTTGATGAATTCCAAAGAGCGGGAGCGCACAAAGTATTTTTTAATGACAATGGATTAAGGCCGGGAATTTATTTCTGTGTGTTAAAAACCAATGAAGGGATACATACGAAGAAAATTATAAAACTATAAAAAAGTCTGCAGTCCACAGTCTGCAACCGACTCTAACTGCCTGCCCGTCCGAAGCGCAGCGTAGGCGGGAAGACTGCCGACTGCCGACACAAAAAAAAGGAGACCATCATGAAAAAGAAAATTTTTTTATTCAGAAAGCAGATTATGGCAGTATTATTAATTCTTGTGCTGCTGTTCCCGGCTTGTTATCAATTCGATTTTGTAAATCAACCTTTCACAGCTGATTCGAATAGCTCATTTATTGTAGAGATAAGTGCAAGCACTACCGACGGAGACGGGGCAGAACATATCCCCTACTTCGGGATTATGCTCCCGGAAGGTTGGACAGTGAATGATAGTATTGAGTTCATTAATGACACCGTAACAGGAATATTTGTTTATTCCGATTCACTGGTCCAGGTAATGGATACTATTGATGTGCCTCCTGCTGGTTACTACTGGTGGGTCAGTATGGGAGCTAATCCGGTAATATATAATTACGGAGATACGTATGTTTTCAATCCGGTAATCAACACCGACAGCCATGCTGGTATGTTCTTTCTGGATTATATGCTGGGGAGTAATTATGGTGGTTCTGATGGCGGAATCAATTGGGCAAGAAGCAATGATCACATAATATCAGTTGGTTTGGCTGATAGCATAACTGTGATAAACACAAATGACAGTGGACCCGGTTCATTGCGTGCTGCAATAGATGATGTTGATTTTTTTGGTACAGTGTATTTTGATCTTGAAATTGGAGATACAATACTCCTACAGGATCAACTGAATATTTATAAGGATATCAGTATTATCGGGCCCGAAGATATGCCTGTAGTTATATCCGGAAGTTTTGATAACAGGGTTTTGTTTATCAATGCCGAAAGAAACCCGCTCTTGTCTAACCTCCATATTGTAAATGGCTGTAGTGATTTTGGAGGCGGGATGTATTGTGAGGGCTATTCTAATACAAGCTTACGAAATATTACAATATCAAATAATTTTGCTGAAAAAGGCGGTGGGATTTACTATGATTATAATGCCAACATGACTTTTGATAGTATCCATAGATGTAATATTTATCAAAATATTGGAGCATGGGGGAATGATCTTTATGCTTCCGGCAATACTTACTTCGATATGATTGTGGATACATTTACAGTTTTACATCCATCAGAATTTCACATCTATCCGCTCGATAACTTTAGTTCTGATATTTTGAATAAAAAATTAGATCAGGTGGATGCAGACTTATATGTTTCACCCGATGGGTACAATACCAACAGTGGCCTAACAGCAGATGAACCTTTAAAAACCATCAATTTTGCATTTTCCATAATCAGGGCAGACAGCCTCAACCGTAATACCGTTCACTTGTTGGAAGGCACATATAGCCGATCCACCAATGAAGAAGTAATGCCAATAATTATTCCCGATTACATCAATATAAATGGGGAATCAGAAAATGACGTTACTCTGGATGCTGAAGGGCAATCCAATGTAATAACCATTGATCAAAACTTAGCATCCAATATTTCGGGCTTGACCATAACCGGTGTTGGTACGGATACAACTTATGGTCGCGGGCTTTCAAGTTTAAATTCTAACCTGACTTTGCAAAATGTAACAATTACTAATAACCAGGGTTGTGGGATTTATTGCCAGGGTGACGTTTTAGACAGTTTAAGATTGGAAAATGTAACAATAACAAATAACTCATATATTTCAGATTATGGACGTGGTGGTGGCATTTATTGTAGTCAATCAAATCCTGTTTTAGTAAATGTAAAAATTTCAAACAATTATGCTACTGAAGCAGGGGGAGGTATGTATTGTAATGCTTCCAACCCGGTTTTAAAAAATGTAACCATATCACATAACTTTGCGGAATATGGTGGCGGAATTTGTTGTTTGTATTCTGTCCCGGTATTTGATAGTATCAATCGCTGCAATATTTATTTAAACTCTGCCAATTGGGGCAGTGACATACATCACGACTCATACATGGATGTGATTGTTGACACATTCTCTGTTTTACACCCAACTGCTTTTCATGCTGATCCGGTTGGAGATTGCAGCTTTGAAATCCTGAATGCAAAATTACAACAGGCAGATTCTGACCTGTTTGTTTCACCGGATGGGGATGATGCAAACAGCGGCCTTACACAGGATGAACCACTAAAAACCATCCGGAACGCCATGTCCAGGATACTTGCAGACAACCTCTACCAGAACACCGTTCAACTGTTGGCGGGTGTCTATGGGCCATCAGGCAATCAGGAAATTATGCCAATAGTTGTTCCCGATTATTACATTTTAAGCGGAACATCGGCAAACGAAATAATTATTGATGCTGAGTGGCTATCTAATGGATTGGTAATTGATGCTCAAAATGAAACACATATCTCGGATTTAACCATAACAAGAAGTGGTCGTGGCATAAGTTGCTGTGGTCAACTATCTTTAAACAATGTTGTCATCACAAATAATTCGACCGGAATATATTTTGGGGCAATTACCTCAAGTGCTCATGCAGTTTTGCAAAATGTGCTTGTTGCAAATAATAACTATACAGGAATTTACTGCGAGGATTCAGATGTGGCTCTAAATAATGTAACAATTTCAGAAAATGACTTGGGCGTTTTCTGCCTACTCAATTCTGAAGTTTATATGAAAAACACAATTATTTCAAATAATACCGAAGGGGCAGTTTCTTTCGACGGTTATAATACTGGGAACTATTTTTCTGCTGCCTGGTCAGACATAGATGGATGGATTTCAACACATAATGGTTCTTATAATTTAAGCTATTGTATTTCTGAAGATCCCATATTTGTTGGGTCAGGCGCTTATCCTTACGCCCTTTCTGATGAATCCCCATGTGTAAATACAGGAACTCCCGATACTACCGGTCTCAACCTGCCTGAATTCGACCTTGCAGGAAATCCACGCTTTTATGGTGGACGTGTTGATATGGGGGCTTACGAAAACCAGAATGTTACAGTATTTATCTCACAGCATGAATCTCCTGGTATTGAGTTAAGTTGTCTTCCAAATCCTTTTTCAGGTGAATTAACCATAAGCTGGAACCTTCCTGAACCTGCATACACGACGATTGAAATGTATTGTGCAAGAGGTAATAAAATAAAAGAACTCATCACTGATGTATTACCCGCAGGTAATCATGCAATCCATTGGAAAGCGAACCACTTAACTCCTGGCATTTATTACGTCAGAATGAAAATAGATAATGAAATATTAAGCAGGGAAATTATAAAACTATAGTTAGTTCTGAGTTCAAAGTTCCGAGTTCTGAGTTGGTGACTTTGAACTTTGAACACAGAACCCTGAACACAAAAAACAACATCATGAAAAAAATCACATTCCTTACTCTGATCTTCCTTATTGGAATATCTCTCCACACACATGCTCAACTATGGATCAAGGTCGATACTTCGTTCTACAGCGAAGTGCTCAATGAAACCAAAATGATTGATGTTTATCTTCCGCCAAATTATCACGAAGATACCACCCGGGAATATGCTGCAATCTATGTTTTACATGGTGCCACAGGCAATCAGAACCAAATGAACCTTCCTGCCCAAATATATTATGAAATACACGATACGACTTCAAACATTTCATCACCTCCGGCCATTATTGTATGTCCGGATGCTTCCTGTGAACCCTACATGGGGAGTTACTACCTCAATTCTGTTTTGTATGGCAATTATGAAGATTATATGATCCTGGATGTTATCGGATTTATTGACAACAATTACCACACAAAATCTGATAAAAATTTCAGGATGATTACAGGTGTATCAATGGGAGGTTTTGGTGCCGTGCATTTAACAGTAAACTACCCGGAGCTTTTCAGGGCCAGTTTCCCTTTTTTTGGATATTTATCCTGGCCCGACACGCTTTTGAACACCTGGCGAACGCTGTGCTATGAAGAAAACGGATCCTATAACCTGAATTATAACGCCGGCATCAACACTCAAATCTTTATCTCCCGCTGTGGCGCCATATGTCCTAATTTGAACTTACCACCCTACTTTGTTGAAATACCCTTCGACACGAATGGTGTTTGGGTTGATACTATTCTGAGCAAATGGCATCATTATGATGCCAGTCGTTTGGTAAAAGACCTTCCGGATGAACATCAACTGGCCTGGTTTTTAGGTTGCGGTAAAACCGATTATATGTGCACCTTCCCAACTTATTGGGTATTCATGGATAGCCTTGAGAATTATGGTATAAGCTATGACACAGCATTTTTTAACGGAGGACATGAATTTCATATCCCTACCTGGATTGCTGGTATGTATTGGATGGATTCAATAATAAACCAATCTTTTCTTACAGTTGGAGCAGAAAACCCAAATATAGCAGTCAGTAATTTACAGATTTATCCGAACCCCGTTTCAACAATAGCATATTTAGAATTACAAATGAGCACTCCTGAAATAGTTTCAATTCAGATTTATAATTCAACAGGTAAAAGGATTGCCGATCCTGCAAATCAAATGTTGCCGGCGGGCAGAAATAATATTTCATGGAATGCAGAAGTATTACCAGCCGGAGTATATTTCTGCAGGGTAAAGATTGGAAATGAAATGTTAACGAAGAAAATTATAAAACTTTAAAAACAGTTTCTGGCTTCTGGTTACTGGTAGCTGGTAAAACCACGCAAAGTACCAGAAACCAGAAACCAGTATCCAGCAACAAATAAAAACATCATGAAAAAAATCTATCTATTAATCGCAGCGCTCCTGGTCGTGGGAATGACCTCGATGATGCAAACAGAAAAAAAAGACAGACAACAGACAATAGACAACCCCGGTGAAATAAGCTCCTTCGTCGCATTTCACGGGGCAAGCAAACAACCCACCTCCGCTGCGCTACGGCGGGCAGAGCAAACAACTTTACCAGGCATAAGCGAAAGCCATCCTATGTTTCTCAAAGGGATGATCACCATTAAGTTGAAAGAAGGCGTGGGGGAATTTAGCAGGCAAGATGGAAATATTTTCTTTAACATCCATTCCCTCGATGCGAAGGCAGACAAGTATGAGCTTGACCTGCTTGAGAAAAGATTCAGGTACAATCCCGAAAAATTGAAGAAAGGAATGCCCGATCTTTCAAGGATCTACAGGATTGAATTTCCAGAGGAATATCCTGTAACCAAAGTAGCCAGGGAATTTTCAAATGATCCAAACATCGAATATGCGGAACCTGTACCGTTTATCCAACTTCTTGAAATACCCAATGATTCCCTGTACGGCCAAATGTCGCATCTCCCCCAGGTTGTTGCTGATTCGGCATGGGATATCCACAAGGGAGAAAATGGTACGGAAGAAGTTATAATTGGAGTGGTTGATACAGGTGTAGAATGGGATCACGAAGATTTGATTGATAATATCTGGCAAAATATGGGTGAAGATGTTGATGGAGATGGGCATACATTGGAGTTTGTTGGTGGTGAATGGGTATTTGACCCGGATGATGAAAACGGTGTGGATGATGATGAGAATGGTTATATTGATGATTTTATAGGGTGGAATTTCCATAATTCCAGCAATGATCCCAGACCAATACCAGGAACTTATAATTGGGAACATGGCA
>JABMQA010001319.1 GCA_013203545.1 Bacteroidota bacterium | reverse complement strand
CTCTTTAATTTTGCCTCAAATATAGGGGTAATTTCTATTTTCCTACGCCTTTTTGATTGGCGTATTTAGTTGGCTCTTTTTGTGATAAATAGAAATGATAGGTCAGGAAGTCTGAGGCTGTGGACTGCGGACTGCGGACTGAAGACTGCGGACTGCGGACTGCGGACTGCGGACTGAAGACTGCGGACTGCGGACTGAAGACTGTGGAATCCAAACTCCCAACTCAAAAAATTCCCCCACAACCAACTTTTTCCAAAATAAGTTTTGTCAATTCGAAAATAAAAACGTTCTTTGCACTCCTTTTTAAGAAAGTAACCTGAAATTCAATAGATAATGGCACGTATATGTGATTTAACAGGAAAAAAGATGATGGTAGGAAACAAGGTTTCCCACTCAAATATCAAGACTAAAAGACGTTTTTATCCAAATCTTCAGACCAAGAAGTTTTTCATCCCTGAAGAAAATGAATGGATAACATTAAAGGTCTCGACCTCGGCGCTTAAAACAATCAATAAAAAGGGCATTTCTGCTGCTTTGAAAGATGCGCGCGATAAAGGGATCCTTGCATAAAACATGGATTTATGATAATAAATGCTGTTATCGGCCCGACCGGTAACAGCATTTTTTTTGTAGAAAAGTCATTCGATGGTCATTAAAAAAATACAACGAACCATTAAAGGGCAAATGACAACAAATGACTGCGAAGCCCAATAGCAGTTGAACGATTGGCTCAATTAAATTTGAATACTTCAAGCTAAATCCGGGGAAAAGCCCCCGGGTGAAAATAATTATTGGGCCACTTCGTTCTTTAGTCTGTATTTTTAGATGCTTGATTATTAATTTTATTGATGCAAAACATCCTTTCCAAGATATTTGTACTTTTCATGCTTACATCACCTGACATCGTATTGGGTCAGAGTTGGCTTTACGATGAGGATGTAGTGCAATTTACCGGTGTGATTGTAACTGCCGACAGTCTGGAACCGGTTCCGTACACACATATTATTATTAAGAACAGAAGAAAGGGCACCACCAGTGATTACTATGGTTATTTTTCGTTCGTAGCCCTGAAGCGTGACACGGTTTTGTTTTCGGCCATGGGATTCAAGCAAAGTTCCTTCATTATCCCCGATACCATTACCCAAAAAAGATATTCGCTCATCCATGTGATGAATGCCGACACCATTATGCTTGAGCCCACATTAATATATCCCTGGCCCACCGAGGAAGAGTTCAAGAAAGCGTTTGTTAACCTCGATATTCCGGATGATGATCTGGAGATTGCCAGGAAAAACCTGGCCAAGGCCGAAATGAAGGAACGCATCGCCAATTATCAAATGGATGGCAGTATGAATTATAAGAATTACATCCAAAATCAAACAAGCAAACTATACTATGCGGGGCAAACACAACCCATTTCCATTTTAAACCCATTTGCGTGGGCCCAGTTTGTTAAAGCCTGGAAAGAGGGTAAATTTAAAAAACAGAAAGCGGAAAAATATTAGTTTTGGCGATCGGAAAAATCAATACATAATGTACAATATCCAGCAATAATTTTAAAGCCCTGATGATTAAATATAAAGTATTAACATTCATTTTATTATTGATAACCGGCCTGCAGGTTTCCGCACAGGAAACAGGCACTGTAAAGGGGAAAATCACCAACGAAAGGAACCAGCCCATCGAACTCGTGAACATTGCTATCATGGGGCTCCCGGGTGGTACTGTTTCTAACAGGAAAGGTCTGTACGAAATAGAGGTACCATCAAATAAAGACATCACCCTGGTTTTTTCCTTTATTGGATACGAAAGAAAGGCGTTGCAGCTAAGGTTGGAGGCTGGAGAGGAAAGGTTGTTCAACCCCACCTTGTCGGAATCAACAGAAATGCTGCCTGATATTGTCATTCAGGACGAAAGGATCAGAAACACCAACCTGCAAAGGATCAACCCAAAAGAGGTGGCAGTAATACCCTCGGTAACCGGGAGTGTTGAATCGTTGATCAAGACCCTGCCCGGTGTGTCATCCAACAATGAGTTGAGCTCACAATATTCTGTTCGTGGTGGTAATTTTGATGAAAACCTGGTTTATGTGGATGATATCGAAATTTACCGTCCGTTTCTGATTCGTTCGGGCCAGCAGGAGGGTATGAGTTTTCTCAATTCGGACCTCACCTCATCCATCCTGTTTTCGGCAGGTGGATTTGACGCAAGATACGGCGATAAAATGTCATCGGTGCTGGATATTAAATACAGACGGCCGACCGAATTTGCCGGTTCGGTATCTTTGAGTTTACTCGGGGCGACCGCACACCTTGAAGGCGCTACAAGGAATCAAAAATTTTCCTATTTATTAGGAGTTCGCCAAAAATCCAATAAATATGTTTTAAATGCCCTGGAGACCCAGGGAGAATACAAACCCTCATTTTTCGATATTCAGGTGTTGTTGCGTTACGATATTAGCGACAAAATAGAAATTTCCGTACTTGGTAATTATGCGAACAACAAATACAAGGTGATCCCCCAAACCCGTGAAACAAGTTTCGGCACCATCCAGGAGGCCAAGAAACTAACGGTTTATTTCGACGGACAGGAGGTGGATCAATATAAAACCTACCAGGGCGCATTTAAGCTGATATACAAACCCACCAAAAAAACACAGCTTAGCCTTATCGGTGCGGCCTTTAATTCGGATGAAAGTGAAACCTATGATGTTCAGGGACAATATTGGATAGGACAATTAGAGACCGGGCTCGGCGAAAACGATTTTGGTGAAGTGATCCAGACCCAGGGTGTAGGAACCTACCTGGAACATGCCCGTAATTTTTTAATTGCCACTGTGTGGAGTGTCGGACATAAGGGATCCTTCGAAAACGCCAATAACTATCTAACCTGGGGTGCTAAATTTCAGCATGAGGTAATAGATGACCATATTGGTGAGTGGGAGATGATAGATTCGGCGGGATTTTCGTTACCACGGCCCGGTGATTCCATAGGATACCCGACAATGATTGTGAGTCCGTTTGATTTGAACTATGCCGTAAAATCGGATATTAATTTAAGCTCAAACAGATATACAGGGTTTGTACAAAATACCTGGCGCCTCGGTGATGATACACGGGATTTTGCAATCACCGCAGGTATTCGTGCCAACTATTGGGACTTTAACGAACAGTTTCTGCTCAGTCCGAGGGCTACCGTCAGCTATCATCCTAACTGGGTTAAAGATATTTTATTCAGGTTTTCGGCAGGATATTACTACCAGCCCCCGTTTTATCGTGAACTCCGTGATTTCGACGGGAACATCAACCACGATCCGAAAGCGCAGAAATCGATACATTTTGTGGCCGGCAGCGACTGGAACATTCAGATCTGGGGAAGGCCGTTTAAGTTTGTTACGGAGGTTTATTATAAACTTCTCGACGACCTGATCCCTTACGAGGTTGACAACGTAAGGATAAGATATTATGCCAATCAGCGGGCTAAAGGATATGCCACCGGTATCGACATGAAGATCAACGGGGAGTTTGTAAAAGGCATCGAATCGTGGGCCAGCCTTTCGCTAATGAAAACGGAGGAAGACATTTACGGGGATTTTTATTATGAATATTTCAATGCCGAAGGAGAAAAGATCGGGACCGGCCAGGTAGAAAATCCCGAGGCTGCCAGTAATGTGCAGGTTGAACCAGGGTTTATTCCGCGGCCCACCGACCAGCGTTTCCGCTTCAGCATGTTTTTCCAGGATTACCTGCCCATGAACCCCACCTACAAAATGCACCTTGCTTTTTATTATGGAAGCAGTCTTCCGTTTGGCCCTCCCAAATCGCAACGATACCAGCAAACCCTTCGTATGCCATCGTACCGGCGGGTGGATATCGGATTTTCGAAGCAGATCATCGGCAATCACACCAGTATTAATCCCAAAAATCCGCTGCATTATCTCAAGTCTATGTGGATTAGCCTGGAGGTGTTTAACCTATTACAGGTTAACAACACCATCTCCTACATCTGGGTAACCGATGTTTCAGGCCGACAGTATGCCGTTCCGAATTACCTTACGCCCCGCCAGTTGAACGTGAAGCTGGTGGTGCAGTTTTAAAATTGGCAGTCAACAATCAACCTTTCATTTCTTGATATTGGTTTTTTCAACATGTTTTGTTATCTTTGGGGTTTATAAAACCTCATGTCATGAAAAAATTATTTATCTCCATTCTGACTGGTTTCAACCTTATACTTTTATGCAATGCCCAACAAGTAACATTAAACCAAATTCAACGCGATCATGTGTTGATGGAGGTTTTTGCAGGCACATGTTGCCCACATATTACAGGGGTAGAACTTGCGATTATAGGTCTGATCGAATGGGAGGATCCGGTTTTAATTATTCGACATGATTATTGTTCGTCGACGGACGGACCTTATGAAAACGAATATGCAACAGGCCGGTATGTATATTATGACCTTTACGCTGATCCAATGGCAATATTTAACGGTACTGAACGTGTTGCCGGTGGTGGTCCGATTTCGTTGCTTCCGGAATATTACGGAGAAATTTATCCTTTTATCGGGCAACTAACCCAATATGATATGGATTTGCATATTAAGACGGTTCATTCAAACCTCTATATGGCCAATGTTACCATCAAAAAACTGGACATGCTCCCACCCACGGGTCCGCTAACACTGCAGGTGGCCCTCACGGCTGATAAAATAAAAAACACCTGGGGCGGTTACGGGGAATTCGAATATTATAATTGTATCCAGGTGGGAATGTACCCGGATCACAACGGAACGCCGGTTGATTTCCAGTCAGGATTTGTTCAGAAGATTGAAATACCGGTTACCATAGACTCCTGCCAACTCAATAACAGGTACCACCTGATTGCATTCCTGCAAAATGACAACACCAGAGAGATCGTTCAGGATGCCTGTCAGCAATTTACATTTCTTGATATCCAGCTGGATGCAGAGCTTTGCAATGTCTACAATATCCCCCGTACATTTTGTGAAGGCAGTCTGAGCCCTGAAGTCATTATCAGAAATAACGGATCGGAATACCTCAAATCGATCACATGTAATGTCGACATAAACGACGCCCTGATCTATTCTCATCAATTCAATGTAAACCTGGGTTTTTTGGAAATGGATACTTTCCTGATTCCACCATTGACCTTTATCTCTGAAATTACTAACGACATCAAAGTATATATTTCCAATCCCAACGGGATCCCCTCACAATTACGGGAAAACGATACAATTTGTTTTAGCTCTTATTCTGTACTAAGCACTGGAATGATGGTTAGAATGTTCCTCAGGACGGATGATTTTCCGGAAGAAACCTCCTGGGAAATTATTGATGAAGCAGGAAATGTTGTTCATACCGGAGGCCCTTATTCCATTCCAAATCAAGCAATTTTTGACACTATGCAATTGTATTCAATAGGTTGTCATAAGTTTATCCTGTATGATACGGGAGGAAATGGTCTCGAAACTTATTTCCGCCTGGATTCCTGGAACAACAATTCCTGGAATTATATGACATTCACCCTGTCTCCTTTTTGCTATCAGCGAACCATTCACTTTGAGAACATCGAAGCAGAACCGAATGAATATCACCAACCTGATTTATCCACAATTGATTTAATCAAGGGTCCCCATTCCGATGAACCTGCGGTTGGAATTATTGAAAGATACCACAGAAATTCCGAAGGTGGCAAGCAGGTATTTTTTATAGATATGCAAGAAGAAAAACCGGTAATTTACCCCAACCCGGTTTCGCGGGCCGGTAGCATTTATTTTTCATTTTCAGGTTTTAACAATATTTCTGTGACGATGTTCAGTATTGGTAATGGCCTGGCAACAGTTTTTTCCGACAAAGTATTGGATGTGGAAGATCCCTGTATTAATCTTAAAAGCTATAAACTTGATTCAGGTGTTTATCTTGTAAAAATTGAAACGGATCAGGGCATCAGCTTCAATAAAATGCTTATCCAATAATGTGCTTTATAATCTTCTGAATGAAACATCATCCTCAATGGTAAAACTTTTATCCTACTAATACTTCCTGGGGAAATTTTCAAAATAACTTCTCCAAAACCATGATTAAAGTGCAATTGAAAAGTGTACCATTGATTTCTTGTCATTCGTGTTTTTCTTTCATCGAATTAAACTAATTGAACGAATTAAAATTCGTTTAATTCGCGAAATTCGATGATAACTATTTTCTTTGATCCCGAAAGCTTTCGGG
>JABMQA010001318.1 GCA_013203545.1 Bacteroidota bacterium | reverse complement strand
GTCCGTTAATATCATTTGAAATCTGTTCGGTAAAAATTACCGATCCACTACTGTTCATAATTTCCAGCACTGCACCCGGCTGAAACAGTTGGGATTGAATGGTAAATTGTCCGGTGGATGGATTTGGAAAAACAGCTATTTCCCCTGAATTCATATTTTCGGTAAGGATAACAAGCAAAGGATCGAGGGTTACCGTAACATCATCCGAATCCATGAGCGTACAGGGATCCATTGGCAGTGCATCGAGGGTTAATTCCACCGACCCGTTCAAAATGTCACCACCACCCGGTGTATAAACCGTTTGAAGTAAAGTTGCATCTTCAAAAACGCCATCTCCTTCCGTACTCCAGGCTGTTTCGTTGGTATTCTCAGCCGAGCCGTTGGTAAAATAAACACTTGTGGTACTGATCACAGTATCGTTGCCTGCAAAGGCTGAAGGAAATAAAGTAAAGCTCAACAACACATCATCTGAATTTTCCAAACCCTGCACATAGCCTTCAGCGGTAAGGGTAAGGGTTACATTTCCATTGGAATAATCCTGCTGTCCGCCCAGGTAATAGGTGGTCAAATTGGTAGGCGTTGCAAATATTCCATCACCTGAAGTGCCCCATTGCCATGATTTACCTGACACCACACTTCCGGTGGCTGTAAACAATGAATTCTGACAAATGGTTGCGTCATCCCCAGCATTCACCACCGGGGCTTCAATGGGTCCGAAATTGAAGGATGATATCCTCGTTTTCCATCCACCACGCATGTATTCGGTGGTAAACCAGAAAGTGGTATCATCAACAGGATCAACCGACATACAGGCATAATCGCCCCAGCGGCTTAGCCCGGTTTGTGAACCGAAACCCGTTACGACTTCAATCTCATCATAGGTCATTTCACCAAGAGGGGCACCGGCAGGGCGCCCGGTGTATCTTATGGATGGATATATCGAACTGCTCGACACGGAGTAGCCCAACGCAATGGTACCATCGGCATTTACGGCAATACTGCCCATCCACCTGTGAATACCATCGCCCGGTGCATAAACCCCCTGCTGGTAAATATACCAGTCGTCGTTTGGAGCGGCCTCTTTTCTGAACTCATACCATTTAATGCCGGCAACATTATTCACATTCACCGTATGATTGGCAACCATTACTTCATATCCCTCAAAACTGCGGTATGCCAGCCTGTACATCAGCATACGGGAAAGGACATCGAGCCTGTTGTTGGTATTGGGTTGCGGAATTCCATCAATTTCAGCATCATAATATCCCGGATCCAGGGATACAGCCTGCTCGAAGGTGGAGTTGGAAGGATTGTCCCAATCGACCTTAAACTCATAAATTTCAAATTGCTGGCTTCCATTGATGTTGGCAGTTGCACAATAGTTGGGTGATCCTTCCGGTGGCATGTTCTCACCATCCATATCAGAAGGCTGCCAGCTATATTTATTTTCAAAATAGCCAAAAAATACCATCTGGGCATCCGGGTCGCCTTCCAGCATCTTCTCTCTTTCAAAAGCCGCTATACCCGATCCTATAAATCCCTGGGAGAAAAAATTGAAGCTGCAATAATATCCATCCGGCCAAACGCCGATTTTCGGATAGTCGTTCATGGCATTGAATTCGAAGGCATACCTGTAATAGGATCCCAGCGGATCGCCGGTTTCGGAAATGGCAACCAGTTGATACCACTTGCCGTTTCCATTTTCCAGGGCAAATTGTGATGCCATCCACCTGTCGGCCATTTCATCGTAAAGAATAATTGGGTCGCCATCATTGGTACCTGTCCATGGGCCAATAAACCCTGACCATAATGTACTGTTGTCAACAGGACCGTAAAGCCTGTTGCCCACTTTGTCCCAGATGGCAAAAGAAAGATTGATCATTTGAAAGTAATGATCAGGCCCAACGTCACCATCGGTATCGGGAGGATAAACCCCGTTCAGGTTTGCCACACCGTCGAAATTTTGCAGTGGTCCCCGCGTTGGTGTCACTCCTTTTGTTTGTTGCAGATTTTCATAAACACCCACTGCATCCGGCAAATCAATGGCTTCGAAATCAATGGTTTTGTTTTCGATTACGCCATCTTTCCAGGTCCGTTTTCGTTCCCCAGGCAAAATAACCTTCATCTCCCGCAAAGGCGGTGATTTATCAAAATAATCGGCTTTCTTAATTACAGAAGGCTGTGTGTTTCCTTGCCCGGACAACTGGATTGCAATAGCTGTTACAAGGACAATTGAGATTAAAAATTGTTTCATTATCAATTATAGTTTAAGTTAGTTTCTGATTGTAGTTTAGATATCTTGAAAACAAAATTACGCTTTAATTTATCCCGGAGCATATAAAGTGCAAAAAAATAGGGGATCAATACAAGAAGTGATATCAATCCCGACACCCCTTCTTTACCTGTAACCTTTATGGACACGATAAGTGTGATCATCAGGATGACAAACGGAATAAAATATCCATACAAAACCGCCTTCATTCCCATTGCCCTTTGCATGGTAACCGATACCCTTTCTCCGATTTTGTGATCCGTTTTGTGATCCCGGTTTACCTCAACAATTTTTTCCTTTTGATCCGCAACACTGCAAAAACCTTTTGCATGACAGGCTGCACACGCCGATTCGGCAATGATGCTCACCAGTATTGAATCCCTGTTGATTTCTGTTATAATGCCGCTATGCATGATCTGGTCATCTGACATAATTATTTTTATTAGGGTGTTGAAACGGAAACGGGTAATACTTTTCCATTAAAATATTTATGGCCATTCAAGGCAAATTCAGCAACAAATTCAGCCATCTCCTCCGGCTGCAGAGGCACCTGGTAACCTGGAAATGCCATGCTTAACATCTCGGTTTGTACAGCGCCATATGCCAGGCAGTTCACCTTGATATCCTTTTCTTTCAGCTCTTCGGCCATCGCTTCTGATAATATGGCAACAGCCCCTTTTGCTGCACTGTATAATGATAATCCCGGAAACTTTGAACTTCCTTGTACGCCTCCCATACTCCCAGCATTAACTATGTGACAGTTTTTGTTCATGTGAGGCAGTAATGTTTTTGTGAGTTTAAAAACCGCCTTTACGTTAACGTTGAATATTTCATCAAAATCAGTATCGCTAAGATATTCGAAAGGCTTATTGATCAGCAGCCCTGCATTGTTAATCAGCACATCCACACTACTTATTAATCTCAGGATTTGTGGGAGCAGATTGTTCAAATAGTCGCCAACTCCAAGATCAAACACAATGGTTTCGAGTTTTGAACCGGGATAATTTTCTGAGCAAAAATCCTGGAGTTGCTCAAGTTGTTCCTCATTTCTCGAAATAGCAACAATTGTGTTTCCCGCATAGGTACACATTTTTTTTGCCACTGCAAAACCAATTCCTTTACTTGCCCCTGTGATTACTATGTTCATTTTATTTTACAAACAATTTTAAATAAAAAAGTTAATTTTTGCCTAAACATCTCATTTCCTTTGTGCTTCCTTCGTAT
>JABMQA010001317.1 GCA_013203545.1 Bacteroidota bacterium | reverse complement strand
GTTTTAGAGAATATGTCAAAAAGAAAGAGGGTTATTGCTGGCTTGATTTCAAATGCATCTGAAAAAAATATTAAACTTCATGTTCTTGGTATGTCTGCAACACCAGTTATTAACAATCTTTTTGAGGGCATTTCATTGCTAGAAATGATAACGGGCGTTAAGTATGACGATCTTAATAGTAAACCGACAGTAAATAATTGTATGGCTCTTTATCAAAGGTTATCTACTATCGGTATACGCTGGCTGCCAGAATATAAGCAGAAACTTAACATAAAGAAAATAGATGTTGATTGTACAGATTATATCGATGAAATCAGCGAACTTGGCATAAAACATACGATGCTTGATCTGGAAAAAATATTGACTAGGGCTCGACTTACTGAAATTAAAAAACATATTAAGCCAAAAACTTTAATTTATACGCATTATGTGGAAGAAATTACTAAGATTTTAAAGGATGAGATTGAAAAAGACGGCTGGAAAGTAGCATTTTTTACAGGTGAAGACAAAAGCGGTAAAAAGAGTTTTATCGAAGGCAATACAGATGTTCTGGTTGCTTCAAGTTCAATAGGTACTGGTGTTGATGGCTTGCAGAAAGTTTGTAGCAGATTGATTGTCAATATTTTGCCGTGGACACATGCGGAATTCGAACAACTTAAAGGTCGTATTTATCGTCAAGGCCAAGTAGAAAAAGAAGTGGATATAATCATCCCTTTAACAAAGGCGGAGGTAAATAGTGAAAACTGGTCTTGGTGCGGATCAAAATGGAAAAGAATCCAATTTAAGAAATCAATTGCTGATGCCAGTGTTGATGGCATTGTGCCTGAAGGGCATCTTAGAACGCCCGCACAGGCGTATACTGACACAATGAATTGGCTACAAAGGTTGGAGCGAGGTGAAATTAGTGAAATTGAACGCAGAAAAATCCACATTCCACTATCTGATACAACTACACGAGAAGGAATCAGAAAGTATGGTGATTTTTCTCTCATGAACAATCGAATAAATAAAGCGTATAGTAATAAAACAAATGAAAGGTTCCAAAAAGACCCGAAGGAATGGGAACAGTACCACGCACTATACCGTGAAGCACGCGAAGAATGGCCGGTTGTGCCATATGAGGAAATGATTAACTGGTGCAAAACCAGACCTGATTGGATTATTGGTGACTTTGGTTGTGGCGAAGCGAAAATTGCGGAATCTTTAGATAATACGGTTCATTCTTTTGATCACATTGCCATTAATGATAGTGTTATGGCTTGTGACATGACTCATGTACCACTAGAGAATGAGACTTTAGATGTAGCACTCTTTTCATTATCACTAATGGGTGCAAATTTCACAGATTACCTCAAAGAAGCACATCGTTGCTTAAAACAATATGGGCACCTTCATATCATCGAAACCACTTCTCGATTTTCAAATATCGACACGTTTACTAAAGGGTTGGAAAAACTTGGATTTGATGTTTTTAAGCCAGAGGAAAAATACAAATTTACTTTTATTAGGGCTTTGAAAAGTGAGAGGGTGACTAAGGATGTTGAGTTGAGGTTTTAGGTGCATTTTTAATATCTAAATTGTTTACTAAATAACTCTCAGTTTTTTCACAAACTAAATCATACAATTTATCGATGTTGCTAGCAAAATTACCAGACCTGCATATTACAACGGCTTCATCACTTACCTCTAGCACTTCATATAATTTTCGACGCGCTTCAGTTTGATCATTATAAACCTGGCTATCTATTTTATAGATGAAACTTCCGTCGTCTTGTCTGATGTGCCACAAAAGAGAGATTAGGTTTTTGTTTGTCTTTCCTCTTTTAAAATCTGTTCCGATTAATGAATTAAACTCGTTGCCTTCAAAATCTACTGGCTTCCAACTTTTATAATTTAATGGTGCATTTTCTTTACCATGGGCTAGTTTATTTCTTAGGAGGTAAATAGGATGTGATTTTAAAAAATTATTATCAATTATTTCGAGTAATGAGGAAGTGAAAATGATTAAAGCATAGATCATCGAATGTTTCACGTGTCTTTCAATAGATTTAATCTCAACGCTTACATTTCCTCGTAAGATTTGCAACATTGCAGGTGAATTTAATGCAGAATATATATCATCAATTTTATGCATAAAGAATTGAGCACAATATATATTCTTTTTTAATTCAATATCTGATGATGCTCTAATGATATCAATATAATCGTGAAAAATTTTACGACTTCTTGTTTCCATAATTTGTGACTGTTTTTGTAAATAAATTGAGAACCCTTACTGATAATATTTTAAAGATATTCATATAAAAATAATATCTAATAAACAAAACTAATTTTTCGCTTTCAAAATAAATAAATAAACAAAAAAACAGGGGGGGGG
>JABMQA010001316.1 GCA_013203545.1 Bacteroidota bacterium | reverse complement strand
TATTCATCGTAGGCGGGCTTTTTCATAAACCATAAGAGTGGCTTACGGTACAGGATAGCTACCAGCCAGTTGAGATCAACATCATCCTGGCTTTTTATATACTCAACAGATGCCACATGCGCATTTTTATACTCCAGAAACGAAACATCAGCCAATGCATCAGCCGGGCCGATATAACCATGGTAGGCAGGAACCAGGTTCTTTGTCCATGGAAAATTAACTTTTAAATTAACTTTCCCATCCCTTTTTTCTTCTTTAAAGAAAAAATCAAGCTTTCCTGAGATCAGGAAAACGTTGACTGAGATCTTCGAACGGGCTTCATCATCCAACAGCTCATACCGCCATTTATTATGCCTGATACCCAGAAATTGAAACACCATTTCGGTTTTCAGCCTGGCATAATCAATCGATCCTTTTTGAAATTGCAAATAGAGGTGTGAAAACCTGATGAAGTCCTCCTGTGTCATTTCATCAAAACAGGATGGAATTTCTTTTACAATACCGATATCCGGAAATTCAATTTTGTGCATTATACCCTCGCATATTGATTGTTTTCATCCAAACCCTGTGGAAGATCGGCATCCGTATAGTCTTCACCGGCATTTTCGGCAGCCAGCTTACGGACATACTCCTGCAGGTGCCGGAGCTCAGCCTGCGCCTGGTTGGTCAGATCTTTTGAAACCTCACGTTTCACCTCGGTTACAACCACTTGCCTGGCGTTTTGTGTAAGCCTGTCGGAAATGATATTCTGGAACACACCTTCGGGAAGCACCTCCAATGCCAGCCGGTCAACGGCCAGGCTCATCGAGAACAATGCCAGTGGAACCCGGATATATGGCATTAAGCCATCCTGATCAGCATAGGGTTCCGGTCCGGCAAGGGCGGTCTTCATGTCATCAAACGCCGTTTCGGTAAGTACCGGTTTTATGAATTTCCTTTCAGCCTCGCGGATAAACGGCGAAATGGTAAGAAAAAACCGGCGTGAATTGTCGATGGGATAAATTTTGTTAAACAGCATTTTTAACCCTTTCGCCTGATGTTACACTATCTTCTGATTTCACGATTTCATGGTAAAAGCCAAGCTTTAAATTTTTGTTTGGCCAATTGGCATTGATGGCTGCATTGATGGCCCTGGTAACGATCATTTCAGGAATGTCGGTTTCCGTTGCCAGGTACAGTTTAAGGGCATAGAGCTGTTCCGATCCGGATGCCAGTTTGCCATCAACCATGATGTTTGATAAAGACGGGTGAAGGCCAAGACCGGAGGTAGTGGCTGAATCCGCTTTGTCTGCAATTTTAATCTGGGATTCTATGAAATCCTTCACCTTCTGGTCAATGGGAATGATCTCCCAGTTTTCCATCTGACCGAATTCATTCATCACTTTTTCAGAAGTGAAAAACTTCCCGACGTTGGTTTCCCCGGCCAACACTTTTGCCAGTTTTTCGAAAATATCATCTTTCAGATCTTCCAAAAGCTGCTTGTTGTATTTAATGCCTTTGAGCGAACATTGTTCGATCAACATTTCTTCCTTTTGTTCCCAGTAACTGGCCGGTGATATGATGTGCCATTTTATGTTGAGGGAATTGTCGGTGAGCGCCTTTAAAATCTTAGGTATCGAAGATGCCTTTTTGATCCAGTTAATGGCGCCATAGTAGGAGGGAACGCCGTAAAAACGCCTTGCAAAGCTGGCAATGTTGCTAAACATAACAGATACAGGCGATGCAAATGGAACATTTTCGATGAACATCGGGTAAGCGCGAAGGTTTTCCATGAGTTCATCATCAAAATCCCCGACAATTACCCGTTTGGGGTTCAGTTTATCCGCTGGCCATTCCAGCCTGGACATGGCAACCGACAAATATTCCAGTTTGGAAATCCTTCCCGAGTTACCGATCCTCGGACCCCTGTTCCGGTACAGCTTCGAAAACGTACATTCCGAATGAAAATAATCGATGATGACATGCTGAAGGTTCGAATTAAAAAACTCAAAGTCGTTAACATCACTTGCATTGGCGATATGGAAAGAATACGCCGTATCCGCCAATTGTACAATCCCATTGCTTCCACTTCTGGTTACATTCATTTTAAGGTCACTTTTTGATGATTGAAATACATTAAACAGGGTTGCCAGAAATGTTGGGCTTCCCCGGTTATAAGGTCAACATAATTCAGCATATCATCAGCATAAGGGCCACCAGGCTTTTCCTGCGGCCTTAAACGGGCTTTATGGACTTCAACGATTCCATGGGACTCCCCTTTTGTCCTGGAATAGCTCATAAATGCAAAGGAGAAAGATCCTTTCATTTTTGAAATTTGCCGCATTTGCCTTATGGC
>JABMQA010001315.1 GCA_013203545.1 Bacteroidota bacterium | reverse complement strand
GGTTGGGCCATGAATGCTTCCCATTATGCAAAAGAAAATATTCCTGCCCACAGGGTTGTCAACAGGGTGGGGTTACTCACCGGAAAGCATCATTTTGGCAGCCCTAATATTATGCAGCAACTCCTGGAAAGTGAAGGCATTGTTGTTGAAAAGGATAAAATTGTAGATTTCGATAAGCATTTCTGGAACCCGGCAGTTGAAATGGACTCATAAAAACACCCCCGGTCTATACCTCTTGCTAACCTGCATTATTCATAATAATTTCACGCAAAGCCGCTGAGGCACAAAGAATTATTTTATTGATGTTCTATCCTTTGCGACTCTGCGGCTTTGCGAGATATTTGTTTTTTTATGTTTTTATATCGGGCTCATTAAATACTTTGCGAGGGGCATTATTCAGGCTAATTGAACGTCATGCGTAAAAACATATCCAACCATTCACGGGATTTTATACTTTTGCCAGCTTAAATAATTATTCATCGAATTCATATTAATATGTCAATTTCAAAGCAGCAGGTTACTGAAGCCTTAAAAGATGTGATTTATTTTCCAAAGAGTGACAACATCATTGCACTTGAGATGGTAGATGACATTACTATTGAAGATAAAAAGATAAGCTTCACACTCCTATTTCCCGAGCCCAACGATAAAAATTCAGGCATTGTTGAGCAGGCATGTGTTGATGCCCTGGAAAACCACCTGGGAAAAGATATTCAGATCAGGGGTAACATTACCTTAAAGGCAAAGACGGAAGATTCCCTGAAAAACATTAAGTACATCGTTGCCATTGCCTCCGGAAAAGGTGGGGTTGGAAAATCAACTGTTGCGGCCAACCTTGCTGTAGCGCTATCAAAAACAGGAGCAAGTGTTGGTTTACTGGATGCAGATATTTATGGCCCCTCCGTTCCACTCATGTTCGATTTGGTGGACGCAAGGCCCATGGCAAAAAATGTAAACGGACGCGACCTGATCATGCCAATCGAAAAATATGGTTTGAAAATTTTATCCATAGGATTTTTTGTCGATCCCTCGCAGGCATTGCTCTGGCGCGGGCCCATGGCGTCAAACGCATTAAACCAGTTTCTACGCGATACGGATTGGGGTGATCTGGATTTTCTGGTAATTGATCTCCCGCCAGGAACAGGCGACATTCACTTAACACTTGTGCAGGAAGTTCCGGTTACGGGTGTGGCCATCGTTAGCACGCCACAGGAAGTTGCACTGGCTGATACAAGAAAAGCCTTCAGCATGTTTAATTCCGATAAGATAAAAGTTCCCATTCTTGGCCTGATCGAAAATATGGCCTACTTCACCCCTGCCGAACTGCCCGATAATAAGTATTATATTTTTGGTAAAGAGGGCGGCAGGAAACTGGCTGCTGAGTCCAACGTTTCATTCCTGGGCGAAATTCCGCTTGTTCAGAGCATATGCGAATCAGGCGATTCAGGTAAGCCCATTGCATTAGCTGATGACGGAAGCCCTGAAATGATCGCTTTTAAAAATCTTGCCGCCAATATAGCTGATAAGTTGAAGGCTGTGAAATCTTAAGGTGATTTATTTTTTTGGTACTTTTGCACTTTTAAATGAATTAAAACTGAATGATATAATGGAAAACAATAAAGAAGAATTAACCAGGAAAGTTTTAAATGTTATCGAACAAATCCGCCCTTACTTACAACAGGATGGAGGTGATATAGAATTTGTTGAACTTACAGATGAAAATATTGTAAACGTAAAATTACTCGGCGCTTGCGGCTCCTGTCCTTACAGTACAATGACTTTGAAAAACGGAGTGGAGGGTGCAATGAAAAAAGCGATACCCGAAGTAAAATCCGTAGAAGCTATCAATCTCGAAATTTAATTCTGAAACGTTAACGGTAACTGATGAAAAATGCCCCGCGATGATGTGGGGCATTTTTTTATTCGGGTAATTCTATCCTATCTATTCCAAAAACCAAACTTAATGATCCGGTGAGGCCATATCGGAGGAATTTTTGATAATCTCACTCCGCTTGTCCAACAAGTCGTTGATTTCCTCTTCACTTAAATTTCCGGGATTTTGCAGCATATTATCAATCTTGTGAATATCGGCAGCCAGATCCTTGTTCCCCTCCTCATAAATATCATCCCCCATTTCTTCTTTAAGTTGCAGGATGAATTCGCGCAACACCTTTTGGAATGGGAATCCCATCTGGCCAAACATCTCTTTTGGGATGTTGTGCTTGATCATTTCATAATTATTGATTATGAAATCGAGATTTTGCAGAAAAGCCGGGTCAAGTTGCGAAAGATGTTCGTTTTCCGACTTTTCCCTGATCCTTTTGAAAAGTTTTATGAGCTGATCAAGATCTTTTTCAAACGATTCGTTAGATTCTGACATCATATTTTATCATCAATATTTGATACAAAATTACAAAAAAAAATCACAACAGCTCTTTAACCACCGGTCGAATATTTCCAAATGTAAATATCATATCACCGTTCTGCAATCCTTGCTTATCTTTGCCCTCAAATTTATAAGATTATGATAAAATCTATGACAGGATTTGGAAAGGCTGAAAAGGAATTTCTCGACAAAAGATATACCGTTGAGATTAAAACACTCAACAGTAAACAATTCGACATGCTGGCCAGGCTTCCGATGCTTTTGAAGGAAAAAGAGCTTGAAATCAGGTCGCAACTTATCACCAAACTTGTTCGCGGCAAAGTGGAAATAACCATCAGTTCCGATGAATCAGGATTGCATGATAATTATTCCATCAACAGACCTCTGCTCAAAAAGTATTACCATGAAATCCGTTCGATTAATGATGAACTGGGCATCAGTACGGATCAGCAAATCATCTCATCATTGCTCCGGCTTCCGGATATATTGCAATCTGAAGCTGAGCGGCTAAGTGATGATGAATGGAATAGTGCATTGGAAGTGATGAATGAAGCCATCGAAAAATGCAATGTTTCAAGGTATAATGAAGGAGAAAAACTTGAGTCGGATTTTATTAGCAGAATTGATCTGATACTGGGATACATGAATCATATACCACAATTTGAACCTGCAAGAATTGAAAAAATGAGGGAAAAGTTCAGAAAAGATCTCCATGATTATATTGATGAACAGAAGATAGATGAGAACAGGTTTGAACAGGAAATTATTTTTTACCTCGAGAAGATAGATATTACTGAAGAAAAAGTGAGGCTGGGAAATCATTGCGACTATTTTATGCAAACCATGGAAGAAGATACGTCCC
>JABMQA010000115.1 GCA_013203545.1 Bacteroidota bacterium | reverse complement strand
GTGTTAAATCTTTCATGTTTTTTGTTTTTATTGTTTAATCCATTTTTTATGCTCGATGTTTCCATCTTTATCGGTTAACCGGCATACGTATAATCCCGGTTTGAGTAGCATTGTTTTTATCTGGTTACGGAAATCATTGGAAAATTTATACGTTAAAACCAATTTTCCGGCTTGATCGTACATCTTTAACCTAACCCCTTTACGTGCAGTCTGGATGTATAGTTCGTCTTGACCCGGATTGGGATTTAGTAAATAGTCGCTGTCGTAGGGATTTGAAGTTTCGTTTGCTGAAGTGATAATGTCATCATGTTGAAAAAATACAACATACCCATCTCCGTCAAATTCATTTCCAGCCAGGTAGTCGCGTTGCCCGCCCACCATTACACAGCCTCCATCAGGTGTGGAGAGTATCGAGTTCACAAAAGTGTTGTTATCTCCACCATAACTTTTAGCACCAAGCAATTCAAAATCTTCATTGATGATAGCCACATAATAAGTGGTTTGGTAATACATCGAGGCCCATACGTTTCCGGCTACAAAAATGCTTTCAGGATCAGTCCAATTAATTCCCTGGAAATTTACAGCTATGTCATCAATGTTTTCCCTCCCAATGATAAATGGTTCTGTTAAAAACTCATGCTCACTGTTCAATTTATAAATGTACAAATCTTTTGTGTCAGACTCCAACGAACCTTGCGAGCATAATATGTAGGTACTATCGTTTAACCACTTACAGCTTCCCCGTGGCCCCATGTCATAAAATTGTCCATTAATGTAATATGGTAGAATATTGGAAGTAAAATTAAGATTGGTATCCACTTCAGTTATTTCGCCGGCAGCCCAGGGAACAGGATTGTTACGTAACAGAAAAAATCCGTTTCCATTCGACGGAAAAGGGTTCATAATGCCTCCGCCCAAATTATAGTACATCTTTTCGTTTACGATTTGAGCAGATGATGACAATTCAATTACCCCTTTAAGGGCACCTGTAGGATCTCCTCTCTCTATAGTAACATATATCCTGCCATCCGTATTCTTTAGTATTTTAATGAAAGGATTTGTATATTGTTCGGGAAGTGGAAAGAAAGTATCATTAATTATGGTGAAGTCATTATCCATCAACAGGAAATAGATTATGTGATTAGATATTCCCAATCCAATATCACTTCCAATGGTTCCGCTAATTAAATATTGATTGTTATCGGTTACAACAAAATCACAAAACTCGACATAAGCTGTATCAATATTGTGTAAATATATATCATATTCAAAATCTTTGTTAAACTTAACAATACCTCCTGTGTAATGATAATTTGAACTGTCCTGGTTAAAAATTGAAACATAATCACCATTTTCATCGATTCTCACATTTCGAAAAGTAAACATATTATCTGTATCAATCAGGTATTCTTCCTGTGAAAATATGGCCTGTGAAATAAATACTAAAATTGATAAAGTGATAAGAATCTTATGAGTTATCATGATCTTTAAATTATTCATTAATGGATGTTCGCTCTGTTATATCACTAATATGCCTTGTTTTGTACATTGCGGTAACAATATGATATGCAAAATCTGGATCATATATGTTTCCGTCTCCCTTTCCTACTATTTCATTGCAATAACAGAAAGTAAGGTTAGCAGACACTCCAAAAACATCATGGTTTTCCTGTATGATTTCATATATCACTTTACGTGTTCCGTGGTAATAAAAATTCATATCTTCCCAGGGAATGCAAGTTTCAATTAATAATCCGTTAGGAATGTCTTTTTTCTGATACAACAAAAGGTAATCCCTGTAGTTGTCAATTTCGCTGTCATTGGGGTTAAGTAATAAATCGGAATATATTCCCATTCCAATTTTGACATCAATAGTAATAACCGCACTTGGTTCGGTGTAATAGGCATACCATCCCAAGCCTTCATCCTGTATGTATTTGTACCGGTATGTGTTGGTAGCATCTTTAATTTCTGTGGCGGCATCTTTTACTCCCCACCACATACCTCCTCCTGCTGAGCAATCTCCCAGTTTCTCCCCGTACATCCATTCGTCCTCATCCCCAAAGGGTCCCCATTGGATGAAACCAGGAGGTGGAGTATTATTATTTGCACCAATGGTAGCTGTTATTTTAATAACGACCTTATCTAATGTATTACTTACTATTTCCATATTTGAGACATACAACTCTTTTTCTTCCCCTTCAGTAGCATTATAAATGATCAACGTATTATCTTTTAATTCATAGAATGCCGAAATAACATCATCAAGATCAACAAGGTCACCGGTTTTGCTAATAACAATTGAAAAGGTATCGGTATTAAAAGAAGCAAATGATTCTGTTGTGAAAGCATATGTAAAATTAAATGCGGCATCCAGATACCATTTTGCTGAATCCACACTCATCGTCTCACCGCTCTTAAAATCCGGATTTTCTTTCATATACCTCACTTTCTGCTTGAAATCCAAAATCAACCTGTTAATCTTGAGGTCGGTCGCTGAAAGCTGGTTTTCTGCTTTGTTGATTTTGTCGAGTTGATCTTTTTTGCATGAATGCAAGGTGAAAATACCTGCTGATACAGCAAGAAGTAATGTTGTAAGGACAATTGTAATTTTCTTCATAATGAATTAATTATTAGGGTTAAATAAATTATTTGACTAAGATGAATATTCGATAGACATAGAAGTTCCCTTTCATATAGTATATTATATAAGTTAGTTAAATTAGGATTTTCGATAAAAGTTGTAACAGGTTCCGGATTTGATTAGCTCGCTTTAATCCGGTTTGTAGTTTTACAGATTTTTCAAAAAGCCCTTAAATGAAGTGCAGTTAAGTTAGTAATGCGGTTAGAATTGGTTTAGCTGGTTTAGGGAAATCATCTTAACAATCAATAATCAAGGGATTTAAGTTTTGCTAAGTTTGAAGTTGTATGGCATTTATCATAGGCAATTTATTTAATTAATGATTTTTTTCAGTTTTAACCTCCCGGGTAAGCAATCAGGATTGTTAACGTCAGGGTGAATACTATCCGGTTTTAAGGAGGATTTAATATTCATGTTTTTTCGTTATTTGATTAAATTTTAATTAAAAATGCTGGTCAAATATAATACAACAAAATCCAAAAGTCAAGAAAAAGTTAGTAAAAATTTGTAGCATTAAGCCGGAAAATTGCTAATTGGTCTGTAAAATAAACTGTTTCGGAAGATATTGGTATCCCCTCAAAAACCAGTTATATTAACAATCAGAAGTTAATAAAATTTAATAGAACATGAAGAATAGACCAAAAAGAATACAATTTTTGCAAAGAATAATAATGATAGCGT
>JABMQA010001314.1 GCA_013203545.1 Bacteroidota bacterium | reverse complement strand
GTTGATAAGGATATCGATGGAGCCATATTTTTCAATGGCATCTTCCACAGCATCTTCAACCTGGTCATACTGCGTTGTGTCCACTTTAATGAATTCGGCCTTTCCATTGTTTTTTGTGATTTCTTCTACCGTGTTTCTGCCTTTTTCTTCCTGAACATCCCAAATGAGTGTGATAGCACCTTCCGATGCAAATTTGATAGCCGTTGCTTTGCCAATACCGTCAGCGCCTCCGGTAATAATTGCAACTTTGTTTTTTAATCGCTCCATATATTGTTTTTTTACCTCTTTTTCAAAAGGATGGATTTGAATTGCAAAGTACGCATAATGATAAACATATTGTTGCTAACAACATGCTTTTTATGGCCTTGACTTAACTATTAAATCTTATTGATTGACTTGTTACAGAATAAAAATCAATAGTTTATGATTGAAGAATTGTGTGCGGACTTAAAAATTATTTTATCAATTCAGGCACATGTTGAGATATTTCCTCCATGAGTTCGCCAATACCCGGATTAATCCTGAATTTTTTCTCCGAGGTGGATATGAATTCATCAAGGTTAGTTAAATCAATTTTTCCGACTTTATATAACGACAGCTGGTAATACCAGGATATAGTTGGCAGATAGGCAGCCCTCTGGCTATAATCAAATTCCTGATCCATAATTTTCTGCCTGTGGCAAATAGATAGCACTTCATTGTATTTTTCCTGCATGATAAGCGACTGAAGATATGCCGAAAAAAACGTATGCCACCTGTGCATAAGGATTTTGTCCTTGTAGGCTTTAAAAAATGTTGATGCATAACTTTGACCTTCGGCAGGTTTGTTATTTGCATTGAGACATTTTATCAGCAGCGATGCAAAGCCAACGCGATTGTGATAACTCATCGTTTTTTTTAACTCAGGGATGGATTGTTGCATGAGTGATAAAGCAGCCTTGCTCTTTTTCCGTTTCAGCAAAACCGAACAAAGGTTGTTGAGGTAGTGAATATAGTCGCTGCCCTTTCCACGAATGGACAGGTATCCAAAATGCTCGGCCTGTTCCATCCCGTTAAGTTTGGCATGCAACATAACCCTGTTCGAATAGTAATTCAGCAGGATACGCCGTGAATAAAAATTCCCCTTTGCTATTTCACTGTCAAGATAATCATAAAGCGAAACGATCTGGCCGAGTTGATTGTAATTGTAATAAAGAAAGGTGAGTCGTACAATTGCATAATATCGGTTAAGCCCGTCCATCGTTTCATCATAAAAAACATCCTTCAGAAAATCTTCCCATTTTTTTGAGCCGGATTTATGAAATGCATACTGGTTAACAATATCCCTGGTCGCTTCATTGAGCTTTGAGGAGATGTTTTTTGAATGATCATAAGCTGATTTGTACTTTTCAAGATACTGACTGATGATCTGGGTATATTGATGCCGGACCCTGATAAGCAGAAATGACCGGTAGTCCTGCACCAGTTCATAAATGCGCATAAAATAAAAGGGCAGGAAATCATGGGTTTTAACGATTTTTACAATAGCCTTTTCATCATCGGGAAGTAGCGAATCCGTCATTACCTTTTTGTCCAAATCGCTTATTTTAACCAGCAGAATATCCACATCAATATCATTCAGTTTCCTGGAAATCCAGCTTTTCAGGTAAGAGTATTTCCGTTTATCAATTGTGGGGTTCAGGATAAGTTTACCGGATTTGTTGAATACCGAAACTTTGTTCAGGATATCTTGGAGCACAGGGTCCTCAAACTTTTCAGTCCGGAGCAAATATTCTACCTCCAGTGGCAGTAGCCATTTGGCGAAATCCGAGAACGTTTTCAATTTCTGCTTCATCGGGCAGGTATTTTCACAAAGTTTATCCTGATAATGTATAATTTATTCAAAGAAACGAATATTTTTGTTGTCATAAGTTTAAGTTATTGCACGATAATTATGAAAGATAGAATTTTGATTTTATTATTGGTAGTCGGTGTGATTTTCGGATGCGCACTACTAATTCCTTCCTGTTCAGATGACAAGGATTTATCCGATCATAGTAGGGTTGAAACAACCGGGCCTGAGGCAGGTCATTTAATCCTTGCGGGAGGAAATTTGTCTGACACCACGGCCTATCATAAATTTATCAGACTGGCTGGTGGCCCAAACGTGCCGGTAGTAATTGTTACAACTGCCCGAACCGATGAGGAGATTAATAATCCCGATTTTTATCCTGATCAGCTACAGCGATTTAGGAGGTTCGGATTTACTAACTTTTCTTTTCTGCACACACGGAGCCGTGATTCTGCCAATTCGGAAAAATTCATCGAACCCATCAGGCAGGCCGGTGGCGTTTGGTTTATGGGAGGACGTCAGTGGCGTTTGGTTGATGCATATGAGGGTACCAGAACACTGGATGAATTTAACAAGGTGCTTGATCGTGGTGGCGTGATTGGTGGAAGTTCTGCGGGAGCAACCATCCTGGGCAGTTATCTGGTAAGGGGTGATACAAAAACAAATACAGTGATGATGGGCGATCACGAAGAAGGGTTTGGATTTATCACCAACGTAGCTGTTGATCAGCATCTGCTGGCCATGAACCGTCAATTTGATATTTTTGAAATTCTGGATGTTCATCCGCATTTGCTTGGGCTTGGACTTGATGAAAACACAGCCATTGTTGTGTCGGGAAATAAGTTTGAGGTGATGGGAGAAAGCTATGTGGCGGTTTACGATGGTACTTTCTATCTTGAAATCAGGGATAAGGACGATTGGTCGAAGGTTAGGGGGGAGGTTACAGTGTTGCCGAAAGGCAGCCGAAAGTTTTATCTATTAAAGGAGGGAATGAGATACGACATGTTGAGCCGGCAGGTGATTTGGTGATGGTATATTTCTGATTTTATGTACTCCGTTAGATGCCCATTGTACCCTTGATAGCATGGGTCTTTCCCAATCCGGGCAGACCGTCCAACAACAAATTGCCATCAGGCATCATTGCAATAATCTATTCGGTTTTTATTTGTATTACTTTACCATCATCGTTCAGGCGGATGACATGTGATGATTGCCTGTTTGAAACCTGCATCCTGTAAACCGAACCAGGCATACCCGGCGCCTCAATCCGCTCCTTGTAGTCCGACCATTTCCAAGATCCGAACTCCGATTTATCCAGTTTTGACAATATTTCCTCCGGTAGTTGATATACCTCCGTCCTTGTTTCAAACCAAACACCATAACGGTTGAATATTGCCCGGCTGTTTTCATAATCATTCATAAATTCAACCTCATAGTTAGCCGGTTCATTAAATTTATAAACAACTACAGTCCTGGGTTGGTACCAATTGTTATAGTATGAAGGGCCATAATCCTGGTACCAGTAAGTAATATTGGTTACGTACCACATCTTCACCATGGCATCAGGGTACCTGATTTTGAATTCTGATCGAACCTTTTTGGGGATATCAATGGTTTCAACCGGCAGCCTGACGTTTCGGGTATTCTGGCCAAACAGTAAGGTGGTACAGGTAAAGAAAAAGATTAGCGCCAACGTTTTTTTCATGTGCTTAAAATTGTTATGTTCACTTCTTCAATTCAAATGAATAATTAAAACAAAAGTAATAATTAAACTATCTTTGTAACAAGCATTAAATTTTTTACATTAATTATATTCAATTATATTATGAAACAATTAGCCAGATTTTTATTAGTGACCCTATTGTTCTGTGCAATTGCCCTTCCCGGCTTTTCGCAGAAATATTTAAAAAAAATTCTTGAACGAAGAGAATTACGCGTGGGTATGACAGCCAAGCAACCACCTTTTGCTCTTAAGGATAAAAAAGGAAGGATAATTGGTTATGAAGCTGAACTGGCTGAAATGCTTGCAAATGAGATGGAAGTTAAGCTTAAGATTGTTGAGATTCCTTTTGCCGACCTGCTTAAATCGCTGGAAGAGGGGCAGGTGGATATGGTAATGTCAGGAATGACCATAACCATCAAAAGAAATATGAAAGCTGTTTTTGTAGGACCGCATTTGATATCCGGAAAGTCGATCCTCACCAAATCTCTTGCTTTTGCCGATACGGATGAGCCTGATGATCTTAATATTGAGCATTTAAAAATTGTGGTACTCCGGGGATCAAATAGCGAAGCGTTCGTAAAAGAGGAAATTCCTGAGGCTGAAATTCTTTTGGGTAAGGATTATGATGCGTGCATTAAAATGCTGGAGGAGGGTAAAGTAAGCCTTATGGTTGCGGATTACCCGATTTGTGCCTATACCGCGCAACTGTATCCCGAAAAGGGATTAATAACCATCGACCAGCCCATGTCGATCGAGCCCATTGGTATTGCATTACCGCAGGATGCAGCTCATTTTATAAACCTTGTTGAAAATTACCTGAATTTACTATTGCTGTCGGGTGCGCTTGAAGAGATGCAGGCATACTGGTTCGACTCAGGTGAATGGGTGGATATGGTAAAATAAAAAGACTGTTATCGCATTTTCGCAACAAAAAACAATGATGTATTTTGGTTTTCTTAAGAAAACTGATTAGTTGTTGGGTATTGATTGTGGTGATAGTTTTTTCATCCATTCCTCCGATTTTCCTTCATCGTTGATTTTCGAATAGAAAACGGCGATGGCATAAATGATATCCTTGTTTAAAGGTTCAAGTATATTGGCCTGTAACAGTGCTAATTCTGCCTTATCATGTTGGCTAAGGTATTGGTAAATCAATCCGAGGTTATAGTAAATCCGTGAACGATCAGGTTGAAATACAGCTGCTTTTTCCAATAACACAGCCGATTCTACCAGTTTGTTCATTTCTGCCAACAGCAATCCCAGTGAATAATAAATCTCATGCTGGTCAGGATAATCCCTGATAACTTCCCTGAAAAGCTTTTCGGCTTTTTCATTTTGCTGTTGTGCGTTGTATAGCATGGCCAGATTTACTTTTGCCGGGAAGAAGGTACCATCGATTTGCAAAGCCGCAAGGTAATTTTTTTCGGCATCCTCCTTTTTGCCGGTTCTGGACTGGAGATTGGCCAGGTTATGTCTGCTGGCAGCAAAATCTGAAGTAAAACGCATTGCATCCGCATACGCAGTTAAAGCTTCCTGATATGATTTATACCAGGTTGAATCAAACGCAGTAGGTGGTAACTGTGATAATTGTAAAGCAGCTTCGGCCCGTATTGCTTTCACCGGGTCATGGAGCATGGGTACGAAAGCTTTTTTGTAAGCATCAATGGTTAAAGGATGATAAACCCTGGTGGCATAGTAACGTATGGCTGGATCCTCATCAGTTAACCTTAGCTCGATGGCTTCTATGCTTTTTACCTCCGAATAGTTGGCCAGAAGGGAAAGTGCGGTTGCGCGTATCATTACCGGGTACAGCTTAGCGGAAGCTGACGCTATTGAGATCAATCCGTCAAGAGCTGCAGGGTCGGCTGCTTCTCCACCCGCAAATACAGAACCATAGTGGGCCTGCCGACTTTTCCCGTACCATTCGGTGATATATTTCTCCGACCACCCGGCTGATTTATCGGTATGGCAACTATTGCAAGCATTTGGTACGCCGAGGCTGATGGTCAGGTCTGGTCTTGGAACCCTGAAGCTGTGATCGCGGCGGTAATCCACACCCATGTAAAATCCGCCATCCATGTGGCAGTTGATACATAAGGCACCCTCCCCTTCTTTATTTACCATTTGCCGGTGGTTGCCCTCCTGCAAATCCGGATTATCTGCCTTTTTGTGAAAATGGTGTTCATACACATCATAAACTTCGGCCCTGTGGCAGGTCAGGCAGAGGTCGTTACCGGTTTTAACCAGTTTCAGGCTGTGGGCATCGTGACAATCGTTGCATTTGATGTCGTTCATAAACATCTTACTTTGAACGAACGATCCAAATACATAGTCCTCCTCAAGAATCTGACCGTCGCTATAATAGTAAGGCTCTCCGGTTAACTGTGGAATATAATGATCCAGGAGGTTTCCGCCGAAGTGATCAAAATCGGAAAGTGCAGATCTTCTCATGTGGCAACGGGCACATAAATCAACATATTGCCGGGTGGCAAGGTCATGGGTCTGTACTACAAGCGCCGTGTTGTTATCGGATGGTCTGGACATTTCGGGCAGGGCAGCCCACTCCAGATGTGCCGATCCCGGTCCGTGACATGCTTCGCAATTTACATCAATATCCGACCAGGTGGTTTGAAAAGTCCATGTCTCAGGGTTGAATTTTTTTTGCAGATGTGTTGAGTGACAATCGGCGCACATACCATTCCAGTTCTGGCCAAAATTGGTCCAGTGGAGCCAGTCATCAGGAGGGATTTCCTCATCAGGATAAACGGCTTCCGACATATCGTACCATAGGTTTGTTCTTGAATCCCAGGTCAGGTCGAGGGTTTGTAGCCTGCCGTTTTCGAATGGGATAAGGTACTGTTGCAAAGGCCACCAGCCAAACGTGTGTGTGATTTCAAAGTCGCTAAATGATCCACCGGGGCCAAGGGTGTGAACCATGAATTTTCCATCCTGCCTGAAAAAGCGGTTTGTATCGCCCTCTGAAATTAAAACAGCATCATCAAAATCTCCAAGTACAGTCTCGTTGCTTGCTATTTCCATGGCCTGGTCGTGGTCGGAGTTCAACCAGAAGTCATACTCAATCTTGTGGCATTCGATGCAGGTTTCACCTCCAACAAAATGAGGGCGTGCATCCTCTACTTTTCCTGATGTGGCAGAATATTGATACTTCATCCATTGTGCCGGGAATACTATCACGATAATTGCCAGCGCAAGCAGGCCTGATATTTTCCAGTTTTTATGTTGCATTTGTTCCACTTTCGTGGTTATTATTGTTTAAATTTAACCTGACAGAGTCCGACTTCAGGAGGTCCTGTCAGAGTTGAATTTCCGGTAAATTAACTTTCACCATTCACTATTCCGTTATATTTTTTCCGACTCTGTCAGGTTTTCCTGCGTCAAACTCTGACAGATACTATGATTAAAAACAAGTTTTTTTTAAATATTTTCATTATTTTTGATGCGACCAAAAGAAGGCTTCAGTCGATTC
>JABMQA010000013.1 GCA_013203545.1 Bacteroidota bacterium | reverse complement strand
ACTAAAATTATCACGCTGTGAAGGGTCGAATTTTTCAATTGAACCATGAATTGTTTCAAAAAATATTGAATGAAAAAAGGTGCAATAATACAAAATTCGACGGTAAATAGATTTCTCCCCACCGGTTGGCAGGGAGAAATTACTTCAAAGCAGGGTAATAATACAGTGAAAAACTATAAACCCCGACAGGGTTGGGAACCCTGTCAGGGTTATATTTTCAATCCATTATCTTAAAACCAACTTCCGGATAATCGTACCGTTTTCGTTGGTGATTTTCACCAGGTAGAGGCCTTTTGGGAGATCGCCCAAATCGAAGGTCTTGTCGTTACTGATCTGATGCGAAGAAATTTGCTCCCCGGCAACGGTGGAAAATTCCACCTGGGATAATGACCTTACTCCTTCAATGATAAATTCTCCGCTTGTTGGGTTGGGATAAATTGAAATAACTTCATTTTGGAATGCGTTAACCCCGGCTCCGGATATCTTCAACTGTGTTATTGCAGACAAACCATCTGCATGGAATTTTCCGGAATTATCAAGTGACGGATCAAACACAACCTCAAGATCACAAACCTCGTTTATTGATGACCTGAAAAGTCTGAAGCTGATATCTTCATTGTCACCAAATCCATCCGGTAGCGAGGTATAAGCATCATCCGTGTTGAGTGACAGGGCAAATTCACCATTTAGATATTCTGCCATTCCTGCACACAACCCTGAAGTGGTAAAGGCACCAATAACATCACCAGGTTCCAGCGTTGAAAGTGCATTCCCAGTAATGGCAACGATATGTGATCCTGAAGTGAAAATTACATCATTCCAGGGGGTGATGTTCCTGAATTCATCAGATCTTCCAATAGTTGCAGTACTCTTTTCAGAAAGAATCGGGTATATGATTGAACCAGCCGAGTTTGATTTTACAAAATAGGCTCTCCCGGGATCAACAGAAATCAGGGAATTGATATTTAATTCAGGCCAGTAAACACCGGAGCCTGCCACATCCTTCACAATTTTCACATCTGCATCCAGGAAGAGTTCGGCTACATTAACACTGTTATCGGATAAAACCGGAATCAGGCACCACCCTTCAGGCAAATCAACACTTCTGAAGACTTCACGGGTTGAAGTTATGGTCATCTCAACCTGATCAACAAGCTTAATTGCATATCCACTAAGAATATCCCAAGTGCCAAGGGTATTAACACTTTGACCAGGCCAATACATTCCCGATTGGTTTTGCAAAATCACCAGTTCTGAAAGTATGGGATTAAACATATTTTCGATATTTTCATCCATCGGGTTCAACCAGGTAGAAAATCCGGACCAGCCCTGGGGAATAGTAAGATCAATAAATTTATAGGTTGAAATCACACCTGATCCGTCACTTTCGTTACCGTTAAAGTCCACAGCTGTAATCTTGTAATAATAGAAATCTTCTACACCGATCAGGTCAGACCATGTGGTTTCTATTGTCCAGGCATAGGGTTCATCAGGGAACACATTTTCCTGTTCGCTTCTGTAAATGCTAAAATAATCAAAGTCGGCATCCGGGCAGGGATCCCATGTTAAAATGATCAATGTATCGCCCAGGATGGCATCAATCCCAGTGGGTACAGATGGTTTGAGGTTATCTACTGAATAACCAACAACTTCATCACTCACATAAGTTCCCTCATCCATGGCTGCAATAACCCGGAAATCAAGTAGCCCCGGGCTATAAGCAGTTGAATCGTATGGTGTATGACAAATTACGGAGTACGAATCAGCCCCGTATGCTGAAGAGTATCCTGCGCTGAACCATCCGTTCCCGGCATTAATTTGAACGGAATAGTACTCTGTTGATCTAACCAGTGAATTGGTATCAAACTCACTCTTGGTAAAGTTGGCATAAACCCATCCACCCTGATCGTTCGGTACATCGGTAATGGCTGTGATATCCGGTGCCCCAAAATTCCCGACGTTGATATAATCTTCCTTGACAATAACGGTTTCGAATGCGCCATTACTAACTACCATGGTAACAGTATAAATGCCCTCCGAACTATAGGCATAGGTTGGATTCTGGGCCTCAGTTTCTACGTTACCATCACTCATGAAATCCCACTCCCAGCGTGATGGATTGGGATTACCGGTAGAGAGGTCGGTGAAATGCAGCAAGCCGCCCACGTGGATCTTTGTAAAATCCACTTCAAAGTCTGCGTTTAATTCCCAGGCTAGATCTGATGGATCAAACCAGGGATTGAAAACCACCTGTCCTGTTGTTCCTGCCTCATCATCATCATAAATATGTTCCTCAATATCATCCAGTGTGTAATATCCCCAGTCATTCAAAAAGGCGATTAACGGATAAGTCCCATAATAATAAAGCTGGAACTCGCCGTAATCGTTGTTTATAAAGCGGTTGAACCCACCGTTTGCAGCATTGTTCTCACCAAGATCAGGCATCGGTGT
>JABMQA010001313.1 GCA_013203545.1 Bacteroidota bacterium | reverse complement strand
ATCGCAAATATTCATTTATTTTGAATGATCCTACGGTCTATAAATTCCTTTATAACACTCAGTAATAAGCGCATTTTAATATGTGGGTTTAGCCCTAAAAAGTTTATAATCTCGCAAAGCCGCAAAGGCATAACATACAACAGTTTTGAACTTTGCGCCTTGGCGTCTTTGCGTGCAATTTGACATTTGTAGTTTTTAGACTATACTCATATGCTTTAAGAAATCTTGAAATAAGATAAATTGAACAATTGTTTGCGATTTATGCTTGCGAAATCAATTCAAATGATAAGTTCTGAATTTAAACTATCTGTGGCGATTTTGCCACTGGCATCCCTATCTTTGTGAGAGAAGGAAAAATGTGCCAAAGGCACTCCGTTGGAGAAATGTTGTCTGTATAGAAAAATCGGGACGAGTCAGCCCCTGGCGCAAGCAGCGAGCTTTTCTTACCAAAGAGGGGGTCAGGGCCTGATCACGATTTCATCACCAAACAGCATTTTACGGTCGAGGTCAAGACCTGCCCATTTCAAAAGGATCTCAGTCGATTTTTCAAGCTGGATCTGCCGATAAAATTCTCCGTTAATATCAATTTTTACTGGCCGGTCAAAATCGAAATGCCGGGGAGAACAAAGCAGGGTCAACTTCTCCACACCATCGCAAAGTAACGACAGGTTATTCCCATCCTTATAGATTTCGACCCATCCAAATGAATCAGGAATTTTAAAAGCCTGCTTATGGAATCCCGGCAGGCGATTGAATTTTGTGAGCCAGTTTTCATCAGGGATCTGGTTGGTTTTATCGATGACCAACCACTTTTTTCGGTTACAACATGGATTTCCATCGGATGCAAAAAAGAGGGTATCAGGATAAGGATCCCTTGAAACATGTGAATAAAAGTACTGAATGGTGTCCTCAAACAATGGAAACCATTTAAGGCTGTGTCCGTAATTTTCAATTGGAAAAAAACGAATATTCTTTCCAATGTCCTGGAAAAGGGAGAAGTAAGGAAATACATCATTAAAATCAAACATCTTATCATTTCGTGTGGCAATAATCATAAAAGATTGATCGGCAAGGTTAAAGGCAAATACCGGCACATCCGACAACACATTCATTCCGCCTGGATTTCCACACATCGAAATATACCCGGCATAGCAGGTCGGTCTGGTGTTGGCAAAATAATAGGTTCCGGTACCGCCATCTGAAAAGCCACTTATAAAAATTCTATTTTCATCAATATTATAACTGCGCTTCAGGTACCTCAAAATCCGGTCGATATTATCCATTTGAACCTGATCCCACCACTGGGCAAGGACCCACCCGGATGGATAAACGGATATAAAGTCTCGGGTTAAAAATTCGGGATCATCACGGTCGATGATCTCATCAACAAACCGGGAGTTGGCATTAATAACGCCACCATGCAGGTAAACATGCACGTCTGTTTGTTTTTCAGGATTGTAATTATACGGAATAAATATCAAATTATACAACTCCTTTACACCAACGGAATCAATAATGGTAAAGAAGCCGGTTTCTTGAGCAGTAAAAGTTAATCCGGTTTCCAGAATACCAAAAATATCTTCAAAATCCGCTTTGCTTTTAAGAATTTGCCTGGCAATTTTGTTCGATTTCCTGCTTGATTCCTCAAGTTGAAAACCATGCAATTGTTGCTGCAGTGTAGCTTGTGAAATCACCATCTGACAAGGCCAGCTTAGGATAAGCCAAAGGATGAGAGCCCGGCATAACCCTGGATTTACAGCCCTGATTATTTTTCGTAACATAAAAGAATTGTTGAAATGAGTTCCGACAAATTTATAAAATTTATACTTTTGGAAACGATGACTTATGACAAAACATATAAAACTGCGATCGTGCTGATACCGCCAGAGCATACCTGGCATTCTATTCAACAGATCCGGAAATTGCACGATAAGCAATTTAATCGGTGGATGCCACACATTACGCTGAGTTATCCTTTTTTGCCATATGCACATCTCGAAGCAGTTTGCAACACGCTCAAAAATAAATTACAAAATTTCTCACCATTTGAAGTCAATCTTAACACATTTCAGTACTTCCGGCACCATACCAATACTTTCACCATCTGGTTAAAACCCGATCACGAAAGAAGAATTTTTGACCTGCATGAGGCCATTTGGAAATTATT
>JABMQA010001312.1 GCA_013203545.1 Bacteroidota bacterium | reverse complement strand
GTTATCAACGCAACAATGGGAACAGAGATGTTAATTTTAATTTCAATACCATCCCTGGTTCGTTAAATATCTGAGACTGTACCTTTAAAAACATTTTGAGCACTTGATGCGAAGTAATTTCTGGAAAGGATGATTTGTCTGGGTTCAATCAGAATGGATCCTATTTCTATGTTTTCAGGTACAGGTGGTGTACGGACGGTAATTTTATCGTTAACTACCGCTATACCCGGCGAAGTAAACTGTACCCTGTAGAAATTTTTATGACCGGTAAATCGCGCCACAAATTCGTTGTCGGGTTTGCTGAGAAATTGATCGGGCGTACCCGACGATATCAGTTTTCCGTCATTCATCACACCAAGTGTGGATGCCAGCGAAATTGCCTCCTCAAAATCGTGTGTAACATGCAGCATGGGCAATCCATTTCTGTTGATGGTTCTCAATATCGATTTAAGTTCATCCTTTTGGGCAGTATCCACTGATGATAAAGGTTCGTCCAATAACAGCATCTTAGGTTCCGAAGCCAGGGTTCGTGCCAATAATACGCGTTGTAACTCACCCCCCGACAGCGTTTGTGTATGCCGGTTGAGTAAGTGTGTGATATCGAATTGATTTGCGAGTATGTTCAGTCTGGTACTGATGGTTTCCTTGCTGAAGTATCGCAGGCGAATTGCGAATTCGATATTTTCTTTTACAGTCAGGTGGGGGAAGGCCGAATTATCCTGAAACATCAATCCGATTTTACGTTGCCTGATTTTTTGATGTGTGATGTCTTGCCCATCGAAACGGATATGGCCTGATGCCGGTTTAATAAGGCCGGCAATGATTTCGAGGAGTACCGATTTCCCGGATCCTGAAGGGCCGAGCAGGACAAAATAGTCGCTTTTTGCGATGCTCAGGTTGATGCCCTGCAATTGAAAATCATCCAGTTTAGCAGATATTTGATTCACCTCAAGCATCGCCATTCTTTTCCTTGACAAGCATTCGCAGCAAAACAAAAAATACCAGACATACCAGGATGAACACGGCTGCCACCGGGCGTGCATATTGGAGGCCGAAGTTCCCGAACCGCTCAAAAATAAGAATGGGCGTGATCATAGGATGGTAAGCTACAATGATTACCGCCCCGAATTCGCTCATTCCACGGGCAAACATCATAACCAGGCCCGACAGGATATTACGGCGTGCTAATGGAACTGATATGCTAAAAAATACCCTTAAGGGTGATGCCCCAAGATTTTGCGCTGCTTTTTCCAGCCTGACGGGTACTTCCGAAAAACCATCCCTGGCTGCGTTGATTAGAAATGGAAGGCTTACAAAAGCCATGGCTGCCATAATCCCCAACGGGTGGCCCACGAGATTTAATCCAAAATGCCCCGCCACCTTACCGATAGTGGCATCACGCGAAATCACACCCAGTACCGCTATTCCGGCGGCAGAGTGTGGGATGACAACAGGCAGATCGATGAGGCCTGTAACCAGGCGTTTCCCTAAGAATTTTTTCCTGGCAAGAAGGTAGGCCAGCGGAATGGCGCCAAGGCTCATCACCAGCGTCCCCAGCATCGAAGTCCACAAAGTTAGCACGATGCTTGATGTAACCTCCCGGTCATTTGTGGTTTCCAATAATAAATCCGGATCGGTTTTGATAAATATCCCTAACAACGGGGCAAGGATAAACAATACCACCAGTCCTCCCAACAGGGTCATGGCTAGTGAAAAACCGCTGATATTTGCCCGTTTTAAATTTTGCACAAATCTATTTTGCTGATTCGAAATGAATGCTGTTGACAGATTTAATTGCACGGTCTGAAAAGAAATCGCCGGCGGGAAATAATTTGAAAGCGCCCCCATTGGCATTCTCAGGTTCATATACCAGCAACACTTCCGCCTGATCGTTTCGGTTAAAAACTTCCGAATAGGTGAAAACAGCACGATAACCATCCTCCGCTGCAATGATTAAGATGCCATTTGTGATGTTATCCGCATCATACTTTACCTGGTTTGCAAGTACATCTTTCAAAAGGTATCCACCAAAAGGGGTAGTGCTGTGAATGCCCCTGCCACGTCCATAAAAAATGGTTTCGTATGTGGTTGTGGGCATTCCTGATGGTGGCCCGGAGATTGTCAATTTAGGCTCATTACCGGAAAAGACTTCAACCTTTGGTGAAAACATGGGTTTCATACCCTTGTTTACCTCAAAAGACCGGGTAGCAGACCTGACAATGATCTTTGATGGTTGAGAGATGTTTCTTTCAGTGATCAGGTCAGTGGAAGCTATCACTTTTGAGTTTTCAGGTATAGGCCATAATTCCTTTGTTTTTGATGGCACAATGCGCATTACCGAACCGGCTATGAGTATTTGGTTGAGATGGTTGGGATAGTATATTTC
>JABMQA010001311.1 GCA_013203545.1 Bacteroidota bacterium | reverse complement strand
TTTTTTCATTTTTAAATAAATTTAAGTTTGTCCTACAAAGATACAATCACCCACTGGTAATATGCAGCTTATCGATCTCAACACTATCTCAGCAAATAAGGAATAATTATCAATACAATCTCAACGACATTGATTATGGGACCTTTTTCATAGGAAACACCTGTTTCAATCAATTTTTCCTATTGTAAAAACATGGGAATTAAAACCGTGAAATCAGAGATTTTTCAGGAATCTGACCAGGTCGATTGCAGGATTTTCTATACCGAATTTTTTCCGTAAACGATACCGTGCCGTATCAACGCTCTGGGGTGTCATTTGGGTAACTTCGGCAATTTGTTTGGACGACATTTTCAACCGAAGCAATGCACATAGTCTTCGCTCTTTCAGGCTGAGAGCCGGGCAAAACTCATCAAGCCTGGTGAAAAAGGACTCGTGAACCTGGCTGAATACCAGCTCAAAATCTTCCCAACCCTTGTCGTCTTCTACATTTTTCAGGTTTTTTACAAATTGTCCGATGACGTCTCTGGATTTTCCCGGAAACAAATCCATCCTATCCTCAATATTTTTAATGATTGATCCCAGCATTTCATTTTTTTTCTGAGTAGCCAGGATATTGACCGCCAACTCTTTGTTTTTAAGCTCCATTTTATTTGCCAGGTTTTCCTTTTCAAGCAAAGTATTCCTGATTTTAATATTTTGCTTTGCACCGTACATCGACATGATTATGATCATCATAACCAGGAAAACGAAAACCAACATTAATAAAAATAGCCGCCTTTGATACCTGGCTGATATTTTTTCCTTGTTCATCTCTGTCTCCATCTGGTATTTGAGTTCGGCATATTTTAAACTGTTGTTGTTTTTTAATATGGAATCCTTAAAATCATTCTGCATGCTAATATAATGATACGCACTATCGAATTGTCCATTTTCGAAATGAACCTGATTTAACAACTTTGAAATACGGTATGCATATAAATATGAATTGATGTTCTTCGATTTTGGCAGGGCTTTGTAAAGGTAACTCAAAGCCATCTGATTATTTCCGGAAATATAATATAATTGAGCCACCTCTTTCAGGATGGGAGACTCCCAGTAGGGATTGGACGACTTCTCTGATATCCTGAGAGCAGCCAGGTAATAGTAAAGTGTGGAATCTATTTGCCCGATATTTTTTTTAAGTATGGCCAGGTTACTGTAATTTTTCAGCAATCAGTAATCATTTCCCGCATCCCTGTTTAACATAATTGCTTTCCGAAAAAATCCATCTGCCATATTATTATCTTTTTGCACCCTTAAATAATAAACTCCTATATTATTCATCAGGGAAGCGATACCCCGCTTGTATCCAGCTTTTTCATAACAATCCAATGCACTCATCTCGTATTCCTTCATAATCTCAAATTCATTCCTGGTGGAAAAACACACGGCTATTCTTCTTTGGGCATCCCCCATCCCAATCAAATTCCCTTGTTCGCGAAAGAGCGCAAGCGATTCGTTCAGTTTTTCCAATGCCTGGTTTATTTTTTGCTGGTCCAGACAAATTACACCTTTAAGCAATAAATATTTTGCGTACAGGTTTTTGTCCGGGAGTTCCTCTGCATACTCCCGCACACGATCCGCATAGGCTTCTGACTGGTCAAATTCACCATATTCCCGGGCTATTTCACACTTAATGATTAAAGCATTGATCTCTCCGGATTTGTAATCAGCATTTTTGGAAATGATGGTGGCTTCCTCTGCAAATCTCCGGGCAGAATCCAGGTTTCGGAAAGTGTAAATATCGGCCAGCTCGTTGAGCAAATCCACCTCTTCTTCCGGAATATCCGTATCTGCAAGAACATTAAGCAGGCTATCGCTTTGTGCTGTGCACAATAGGTTTAAACCTATAATTGTTAAAAAAAAAGTAAATAATTGTTTCGTTAAACTCAGCATATATTTTAGCTCATTGTTTTTTGAATTCCTGAAAGAACCCTTATTCAACCTGATAAAAATTCACCAATTTGGCAAAAGGCTAAAGTACGTGTTTTTTAGACTTTAAATATCACCTTATTGCATTCTTCTAACAAGATGGTATACAAATCATTTACCTGGGATGTTCATTATTGATTTTTATATAGCACACACCGCATGAGAATGTACTGACATTCAGATTGGTTAATAGGAAAGTCTTTTTTTACTTCAACATTCGATATTCAGCGGTTCATTATTCAATATTCCTTTTTTTGAAGTCTGAATATCGAATATCCAATATCGAATAATGAAGTGGGAAGCATCCTTTTTACTTCAACATTCTGCGGTTCGATATTCAGCGGTTCGATATTCGTCTTTTTTTTGAAGTCCGAATTTTTATTAGGGTATCCATACACACAAAAACCGGCCCAAAC
>JABMQA010001310.1 GCA_013203545.1 Bacteroidota bacterium | reverse complement strand
GATAAAGGGCGTCCAATTAAATGTTCCACCGGCCATATTAATGGATGAAGGGAGTAATTCGGGTTTTGCATAAACACCATCAATTAGTTCTGAGCGATAAATGCCAAAATTATTCAAGGTTTCGAGACCTTCAGCATGTGCAAAGAAATAAAGTGTTCCTTTGTTTGTAACAGAGGGGGCATATAAATACTTAAGCTCAGGGAATCGTGCAAGCAAGTTCAGGCTTTTTGGCTCACTCCATTTCTCATTTTGTTTAGTGGACATATATAGTCCTTTATCATTTTCGGTATCCAAGGCGATAAAGTAGATTTGCTGACCATCGTGGGAAAATGCAGGCATGCCTCCAAAAGGAGACATTTCAGATTCTGTCCATTGACCCTCAATACAACGCATGGTTTTTAGGAAAATTTCTGTTTCCTTGTCTGTATGGCGTAAGTTAGATTGCCAGAAAAGCTGTTTTCCATCGGGAGAAAATGTTGGCGATCCATGTTCAACTGTGGTAACTATTGAAACTATTCCGGGAGCAAAAACTTCTGGGATTAAATCTGGTGGAGTAAGGCCAAAATAGGCATCTTTAGTTTCATTTAAATTATTGCTTTCAAAAGGTTTGTTAAGCCATATTTCTACAGGACAAGGAACAGAGGCATAGCTATTCTCAGGGTCTAATTTTACATTTACAATAACAGCATCTATTTTGCCATCTTTATTCATATCACCAAGCGCAACTGCTGCGCTATTTGAATTTCCCAAGCTAAGCTTACTATCTGTAAAGTGTCCTTTACCGTCATTATACCAAAGCCTGTTGGGGGCACCACTGCCCATAGGAACTTTTCCGTAACAAATAAACAAATCAAAATCGCCATCACCATCAAAGTCGGCAGTTTTTGCAGCGTTGGAATTATTACCAAGTACTTGACCGCTATCTTTAAAGTTTCCCTTTCCGTCATTAAAAAATATCATATTTCCGGCTTTACTATTACTGGCAAGAAATAAATCCAAGTCACCATCATTATCAAAATCACATAAAATTGCATTTCGACTTACTGCATTGGAAATATCGTGGCTCCTTTCAGTAAACTTCTTTTCGGCACTACCAAACCAAAATTTATTTGCAGAATGCTTCATTGCAGGAGGTGGTGTGTGTGGAATAGCCACATAGATATCGGAAAAACCATCGCTATTAATGTCGCCGAAAGTATAACTTGCCTGTCCCCAACCTCCCAGACTTTTACCCGAGTTCGTGAAATTAGCTTTACCATCGTTAAATAAAATTCTATCTTTTGTTGTAGAACAACTGATGATGTCAATATCTCCATCGTTATCCACATCTGCTAGTACAGACGAGTACATTAAAATATCGGAGGAAAGTTTGATTTTGAATTCGTAATGATTGTCTCCGTCATTAAGATAAATGCTGTCTTGGCAGACAACATCTACAAATCCATCACCGTTGAGGTCTCCAAAACTTGCAAAAATACCAGAGCCAAAACTGAGATTTGTTTCAGAAATATTTCCATTCCCATTGTTTAGCCATGTTTTACCACCCAAATATGCATCCAAGTTACCATCCCCGTTAATATCTACCAGTTTGATATCCCAAGAATTAGTAGCTTGAATACTTTGCCCATTTGTTATAAATGATACCTGAGCCTTAACAGTATTAACTTGCAATGCAAGTATCACAAGGCCAATAGTTATAACTTTGAAAAATTTTGCCGTTGTTCTGTAATGTTTTTTATCCATTTTTTCATTGTTTTTTGTTTTTAATTAGACATTGAAAATGCTGCATTTTTTCATTCATATCTTAAAGCATCTACCGGCTTGCTTCTAGCTGCTTTAATCGATTGATAACTAATTGTTAAGAAGGCAATTGTGAAAGAGATCAGTGTAGCACCAAGAAAATTCCACCAACTCATTTCCGTTCGATAAGCATAGCCATCTAACAATTGACGACCTAAGTACCAGCTTAATGGCCATGCGATAATATTCGCAATTATAATCAGCATAATGAATTCTTTAGACATGATCCTCACGATACCACTAACTGAAGATCCCAATATTTTTCGGATTCCAATTTCTCTGGTTTTCTGTTCTGCAAGGAAGGAGCTTAAACCAAATAATCCTAAACTTGAAATGAATACAGCTAGAAAAGCAAAATATTTGAATAACTCTCCACTTTTCTCTTCTCTTTCATACATTTCACGATATCTAGCATCCATGAATGTATAAGCAAAAGGATAATTTGGAAATACCTCATCCCATTTCTCTTCTATAGAAGCTATGGTGGCTTTTACATCACTTTTATTAAGTTTAATTAGTATAAATTGACAATAATCAGGAGCCTCAAAAATCACAAGAGGGCTTATTTCCTCACTCATATGTTCGAAATTATAATCTTTACACGAAATCATTAGTTATTTCCTTGATAAAAGACGGCAAGGAGACAAGATATAAAAATCTCGCCAAGATCTGGGAATATCTGGGAAATAAGCAAAAGTTTTTTGACTATATAAGAGAAGAAG
>JABMQA010001309.1 GCA_013203545.1 Bacteroidota bacterium | reverse complement strand
CCCGTTTTTAAAGACAAAAACATTCCATTTATTCCCACGATCACCCGGAGGTATAGTGACGTACTCCATCAGTTCACCATTACCATATACTTTTACGCTGGCACCCGACTTCGATAATTTCCTGGAGTTGTCGTTCATCCGATTGGTATAGTCGTGAACGAAAAATTCGTAATACGAATCGGTGTCGATCTCTTTGATGGTTATGGTTTCCGGGCCAAAGCTGTCGGTATCGTCGCGATCGAGTTTGGCCACATCGTCATCACTCATTTTCATGTTCCTGTAAGAAATATGATATCCGTTCTCCTTTAGAAAATGGGCATCCAGGTCTCCGGGATTGCGCCCCCAGTCCAGGATGATCCTTACATACTCCATCGCCATCACCGGTGATACGGAAATCCGGTTCTGGAAAATGGTCCCTGCAATCACCTCCACACTTATATCGGTGGGGATATAACCTTCGGCTTTGAAATGCACCGCAAGGCTGCCGTCTTCCTCCATACGCGGAAACTTCACCTTCCCCTCAAAATCGGTGGTGTACAACCCTATGCCGTCAATTTCGACCACGGCATCCTTTATGGGGTTTCCGTCGAGGGCATTAAAAAAGCGAAGGGTATAATTATCGGTATCCATCTCATCGTTGAGGATATCTTTCATTTTATCAATCTGTGCAAGCAAAAAAAGATTGCACAAGAATAAACCAGTTAGAATTAATAGTTTCTTTTTCATAGTAATATGATTTTTTGGTTAGATAATTTTTAATACAAAATATCCTCCTTGAGGTTCATGATTTTTTGTGTATGGTCTGATGCATAATCAAACAACATATCACCGTTGCTTTTGTACATCACAATATAATTGAGGTCGTACCAGATAAATGCCATCCCAACCCTTACCCCGGACAGGACTTCAATTTTAGCATCGCCATTATCCATCTGGGATATTTTTACCTTCGATTCATTTCTGATGCGCATCATATCAAAGTGAACATTTTTTTCATCGGTGGTTTTAACCGACACAATGCCATCATCGTTTTTGATAAAATGAATCCTGCCGATGCTTTCATATACACCGGGAGCCTCTTTCCTGAATTCCGGATTGTTCTTGTCAAGTACCTTTTGCGCATCAGATCCGGGGATGGAAACACCACTGCCCCTGATCAGGTTTACCACTGCAAAAAGCCCGGCAATGGTCTGCTCATAGTTTTTAGTAATGAGCATATCGTTCTCTTCCTTGAGGGAATTAATGGGGTCGAAGTCACCCAAAGCATCAAACGACATTTTTGAGATATTCATCCCGGTGGTCTTGTTAAATGCACCGGCAACATAAATTTCGCCTTCATCGGTAATATTAACCCCATATTTATTGAAGTCGCCTGTTTCGAAATAGAGTTCGTGCCCCAGGTTCTTCCCTTCCGGATCGAATCTGGCAACAAAATTCAGGTAGTTTTCCTGGTTTACGGTATCCAACCCGGCTTTTTCGATCCATATCAACTTACCGTCCGATTCGTACTTGGCAACAAATATATCCGACTTTTCATCGGATTTTAGCTTGGTATCACCCACAATCATTTCCCCGTTAAATGTTCCTGTTACATAGGTGTTGCCATCTTCATCCTTCGAAAGGCCGTAAGCCATGGCAAAACCATCCCCGCTACTTGTGCTGAACCACCTGGTATTTTTCCCGGCATCAAGCATCATGGTAAACATCGCAGGATTACCACTGCCTATAATTTCCTGATCCCTGAAATTAAACCTGTCAGTAAAATAACCGGTTATCAGTGCATTGCCATCATTATCCAGAAGGATATCATTTTTATTATCGCCCCTATTGCCACCGGCAGCAATGATTTCATTCCAGATAAGGTGTTTTTGCTGGCTAATGGCATAATCGTTATTCAAAACAACTATAATTGCTTCATCGTCCACATATTGTGGCATGGTTAAACCAATGGGGGCGTTGATATAAGTAGGATCGGAAATAATAAATTTTTTGTCGTTGAAAACAATATAATCCCCCTCCACCGGATCGGTGAAATTAACAGCAGTGGCCATATGTCCGGGGTAATTCAAACCAACAACTTCCAGTCCCATCAGGCTTTTTACCAGGTAGGCAAACAAAACCGAACGGTCTTCGCAATCGGCATATGGATAAAAGAACAACTCTTCGGCAAAGAAAAACTTTTCATAACCAAATTGCTCCTGGTCGGTCTGGTATTCGAAAGCCGTTTGAACGAAGTTTAACAATATATTAGCAGCATCAATCTGTGATTTGCTTTGAATAAGCGGCATAAAATTACTGGCCAGCGATTCCTTGGCTTCAGGTGAAACTACAGCATCAAAATAGACCTTGATATCAGAAAGCGGGCAGTCGTTGTAAAAATTAATAATGTTGGTATTATACCCTATTGTTACCGGTATTTCCTCTCCCTGGTAGGAATAGTTAATGGTTTTTGTTGTCAGGTTCTCGCCAAGCAAAATGGGATGATAGATGTTCATGTCAAATACTTTGCAAGCTTCCGGAAAATCCATTTCGTAGGTAAAAACATTCGTCAGGTTGCCCTCTAACATATAGTAATTGAGGTTATCCAATGTAAAGAAATTAACGCCATACAACTGGCTTTCAGCGGGGATGAGCAAAAACACCTGGTCTTCATAAAATGCAACTTTTGCCCGGTACCCCGACCGTAATAAAATAAACCAGTGCAGGAGTCGGCTTGTATTTTCGTGCATCTCCGAAATCCGGTAAGCCGCCTTTTGGGCCAACTGGTAATATCCCCAGTCATTAAGGTTCATCTGATCCTTGTAATTCAACAACTGGCCAATTAAATGGTTGTAATTTGTTTTGCTGAGAGCGGCAAAATAATTACCAATTTCCTCCTCGTTTATAGTGCCTTCGAGTTTCAGCCCAAGAGCCTTATCGTAATCAAAAAGGATGGGAAACCCATAAAAAGCGAATTCGGTTGAATTTACAGGAAACCGGTCCGGCTCCTGCTTTGTTACCCTGGGCACTAATTGCTCCGGGATTTTCAGGGGCTCAACTTCGATTTCGGGCACCCTTGCAGGCAATCCTTCAGGTGGCTTTTGCCTTTCAGGTTTTTCAAATACCGGTTGAATATCCGGTTTTGGCTCTTCTTCAGGAATTTCAAGCCCCTGGAATCCCTGGAACTGTTTCCACCTTTCTTTCAAATATTCAGTGTATTCTTCGTCCTGTTTCTTTACATATTCATCAAATTCATCAGCCAATGCCTTTATTTGTTTTTCACGGTCTTCCTTAAATTTCTGGTACTGATCCTGCTGTTGCTTTTTATATTCTTCAAATGTCTGCGCCCAAATACTTGAAAATCCAAACACCCCGAAAATCATCAGGGTAGTTAAAATCCTTTTTAATGTTGGTTTCATCGCTTTATGTTTTTATGATTTCTCAAATACAAATTGTAAAAACATGACCTGGCTTCCTCCGGGTAATTGAATTGGATAAAATCAATTTCACCTTTCAGTGAGCCAGTTTTTGTAATTTTTCATTCTGGTATCAACCTTCACCACATAGTTTCGTGTTTCCTTAAATGGTAAATTTACTTTAAAGTTCTCGAGAAGTTCGTCATAGGACATGGTATTAATTTTGGCGATCACTTTACTTTTACCATTACAATCTTTAAAGGCTTTATATACATTCCTGGCGCCCGTATTATATGCAGCAACACAGCATAATATCCGGCATTCCTCATCAACAACTTCATGAAAGTATTTTTTGTTGAGCAATTTAAAATACCCGGTCCCCAATTCGATGTTATTATCGGGATTGTACAAGTAGGTTGCGGTTACGACCGTGTCCATCTTATACAAATAATTAAATGCATCCCTGCCGGCAAATTTTGGCACTATCTGCATTAGCCCGTATGCCGGAATGTAAGATCTGGCCTTGGGATTATAGGATGATTCCGTTTCGATTATGGCATAAACCAATTCGTGTGGCAAACCGAAACGAACGGCATATCCATGAACTTCATCCTCGTACTTTTCGGCACGCAACTTTACATGGTCTGGTGCCAGCATCAGGCTAACACTGGCTTTAACCCTCAGTGTACCATCGGAGCCATCCACCTCTTCAGTAACAATTTCGCCCGACCCAACCACTTCACCTGCAAATTCAACAGCGTTATACCCATTAACATTTTGACCGGCGGCATTCAAAATCTGCCCATCCAATACGGATTTATCCTGAAGTTTGTGTGCTACCTCATCACCAGCACCAATATCGGTAACAGTACCCTTGCTATTAACAAGATCAACTATTGCATCATTCAACTTTTGTTGAACGATTTCGGGATTAGCGGCTTCCTCCGGTGTAAGCAAAACATCAACATTTGCCGAACCCTTCCCGAAATCAACATCAGTACGCGTTGTTTTATCATCGCTATATTCAACCCACTCCTTTTTTGTAGAAAATTTAGCCCCGTGTTCACCCCAATATTGCTCCAATTCCTTGCGGAGTTTTTCCATCCCTTCTTTTTCCTTCCTTACATACGCTTCATAGGCCCGGGTATTTTCCTCTTTAAATTTATTAAACTCAGCATCCTGCTGTTTTTTATACTCCTCGAAAGTTTGCGATGAAACATGAAATCCGGTAAAAAACCCAACCAGGATTACAACCACGATAATTGTATTTTTCTTTGCTTTCATGGCTAACTTTGCTTTTGTATTAAAATTTCTCCATAGTAGTAACAACGATTCTTTTTTCGGCTTTCAGATCTTCATTTTTAATGGGTTTAAAACCCCTGGTGTTACTGATGATCTCGTTGAGGTTATTCCTGATGAAATCATACCCATACAGTTTTTCCGTGATCAACGCTGGGAATTTTTCTGTCTGTGCATTCACCTGTAGTATTTCGGCACCAAACGGTGAGGCACATTCAAATTTCCATGGAAGGGTGACAACCTGATTTATTTTATCTGTCCCGATGTAATAGTTATCGGTAAGCAACACCCTGGAACCATCGGCAAAATGATCGATAATCCTGATATAACACGGATGACTTACCCTGATATAGAAACCCAATGTATCGCCCCCTTCAAAAATCGGGCTTTCATCGCCTTTGGTTGTCCACACTTCGAGGTTGAGGTTTCCGTTAACGATCTCATTCTTTTTAAACTTCATCAGGTTTTCCTGGACATCAGCAAAATTTTCGGGCTTCCAGGAAATTTCGTGTTGTTCAAGCCACGCTTTTGGCAAATATCCATCAACCGATGCGATTGGTTTGTCAGCTTTGGTATCTCTTAATATGGCAATGATCTTAATATTATCGCCATCATCCCAATAGGTACCCTTAATTATAAATTGCGGATCTCCGCTACTCTGAGCAGGCATCCTGGCTTCGGTGGTAATGGTATAGCCTGCATTACTTATAAGTTCGTTCTCAAATTCCCGAATAAATCTCCTCGAAAATTCACTGCCCATTTTGGTGTCTTCAAAAGTAAAATTAGCCAGTCTGATCAGAGGATCGAAATGGTTGGTCTGTTGCTGAAATCCAAATGCCATAAAGCCGCAAACCTCATCCAGGCTAAGTTTGTCACTTTTATGCAACTCGCAAATGGCCTTGTTCACTTCAATTTCGTAATCGTTGATTTTTTCAAGGTTGTGCTGCGATGCCTCCAACAGAATGATGATGGTTTGGGCCCCGTCAGCCTCAGTGAAGAGGGGCATGCATTCATAGTATGATTTCAGTGCACTGGTATTGTCACCACTTTTTTGAAATTGTTTGGCAAGGCTGATATTTTGCTCAATGGCCCTGGCCTTATCAATAACAATTTTGTTGTAATACTTTATTAAATCATCTTTGCTGACATATGCCACCACATACGCCATTTTTCCCCGTTTGTTGTAATGGGTTTTGGTTTGAATCCCGGTAAGGTCAATTTTTGAAAACGAAGCCAGTTTTTCCCTGAATTCCTGGTGAAAAGTCTCATCAAACTCAAGCGTATTAAGTGTGGAAACACTTTCGACGGTAACCTGGATGGAATTTGTAAGCTCACTGATTGCATTTTTTTTAAGGCGGTCGTAAACATTACCCAGATCTTCACTTTTACCTACCTCTTCCAGCGAGAAGCCAATAAAAAAACGCTGCGCCGGGTACAATTTAAGGCGCATGTCGAAATCAACCCATTCGGGATTTGCAGCAAAACCCGGATTTGCAATAAGGATAATTAAACCGATGATTGTTAGCAGTTTTTTCATTTTCATCCCAAAGTTATAGTTAAAAATTCTTATTCAGATGAATTAACATCTCATTGCTAAGTAATATGG